>VGPA01000048.1 GCA_016875665.1 Chloroflexota bacterium
GGACGAGATTGGCGGCGGCACGCTCCGCCACGCCCTCGCGCGCACCGAGGAGGAACACCGAGCGGCCGGCTCGCGCCGCCTCGGCCATCAGCCGGTCCACGATCATCCGGCCCGGCGCCCGGCCCGGCAGCGGATCGCCGAGCACGCGGGACGCGAGCACGATCCCCGTGCCGTCCGCGACCACGAGGTCCGCTCGGCGCGCGATCTCACCGAGGTCGCGGTCGCGCCGGGCGAGCATCACGAACTCCGGGTTGGCCGTGATGACGACGGTGCGTTCGCCGCGATCGAGGCGGGCGGTGATCTCCGCGGCCGCATCGCCGAGCGTCAGCCGGTCGAAGCCCACGCCGAGCACGTCGGCGCGAGTGGAGGGTTCAGGCTGAATGACGAGCGGCTCCGCCGCGAGGAATGAATCGACGCGGAGCGGAACAGCGCATGCTGTTCGTGATCGAGGAGCGGCTCCCGCTAGGGAGCCGCAACGAGGCTGTCGCGGAAGAAGTCGATGTGCTCGAGCGCGAGGCCGGTGCCCTTCGCGACGCAGTAGAGCGGGTTCTCGGCCACGTAGCACGCCACACCCGTGACCTGCGTGAGCAGGCGGTCCATGTTGCGCAGCAGCGCGCCGCCGCCCGACAGCACCATGCCCTTGTCGATGACGTCGGAGGCGAGCTCCGGCGGGGTCTCCTCGAGGACACTCTTGATCGAGGCGATTATCTGCTGGAGCACGGGCTCCATGGCCTCGCTGATCTCGTTGCTGCCGATGGTGATGGTGCGCGGCAGGCCGGCGATGAGATCGCGGCCGCGGACCTCCATGGTGAGCTCCGGATCCATCGGCAGTGCGGAGCCGATCTGGATCTTCACGTCCTCGGCGGTGCGCTCGCCGATCATCAGGTTGTACCGCTTGCGGACGAAGCTCGCGATCGCCTCGTCGAGGCGGTTGCCCGCCGCGCGGACGCTGCGCGACACGACGATGCCGCCGAGCGAGATCACCGCGATCTCCGCCGTCCCGCCGCCGATGCCGATGATCAGGTTCCCGCTCGCACCGGAGATCGGGAGGTTCGCGCCGATCGCGGCGGCGAGCGGCTCCTCGATGAGATGCGCCTCGCGCGCCCCCGCGCGGACGGCCGCGTCCTTCACGGCGCGGCGCTCGACGCTCGTCACTCCCGAGGGGACGCAGATCATGAGCTCCGGGTGGAACACGCGGATGCGGCCACACACCTTGTCAATGAAGTGGCGGAGCAAGTGCTCCGTGATCACGTAGTCCGCGATCACGCCGTCGCGCATCGGCCGGAGCGCCGCGATGTTGCCCGGCGTGCGCCCGAGCATCAGCCGGGCCTCTTCGCCCACCGCCACGATGCGCGGCCGCGCGCCCGGGGACTTGTCGTGCGCGAGCGCGACCACCGAAGGCTCCGTGAGGACGATCCCCTTGCCGCGCACGTACACGATGACGTTCGCGGTGCCGAGGTCGATTCCGATCTGACGCGCGCCGAACACGAGGCTTAGCCTAGCCTCGCCAGGAGTGTTGCGCCCGCTCGCGCTGCTGGTCGCCGGGCTCATGGTGGTCACCTGCATTTCGCGACCCTCGCCCGCCCCTCCCGGCACGGCGACGCTCACGGCCGGCGTGCCCGAGTGCACCTCCGTTCTGATCGCCGGACAGCACCGGCGCTGCTCGATCCGGGCAACGCTGCGCAACGGAACGGACACGCCCTTCATCGTCGACCGCGCGGGCTTCCGTCTGCAGGGTCTCGGCGTCCCCGCCGAGGCGCCGTCCGTCGCCGCGCCGGATGAGCTCCCGCGCACGGAGCTCGCCCCCGGCCAGGAGGCGAGCGGCCTGGTCACGTTCGACCTACCCGTCGGGCGCCGCTACGACCAGCTCACCTGGTTCGGGCATGGCGCGATCGCCGCCCGGCGTCCGCTGGCGGAGATCTTCGCGGTCGGGGCCCCCAAGCTGAGCGCCACCTCCTTCTCGGTCACGGTGGATGCGGCCGCCGCCGAGACCACGGACCCGTCCCCGGCGCTCAGCCGCGCCCGCGATGCCGCGGTGGCGAGCCTGCGAGCGTCGCTCCCCGCGGCATGGACCGCGGCGACGCGAGGGCTCGGCCGGCTCACCGTGGTCGAGCGCGACGCCGGCATCCCGATCAAGGTGCACGCCACGGGCGGTACGTCGGTGCATCGCAGCGGCGGCGCGCTCATCGGCCAGGAGATCGCGATCTACGTGGCGGAGCCGGACGGCCGCGTGATCTCGCCCGGCGAGATCCTGTCCACCGGTCTGCACGAGCTCGGACACATCTGGTGCTGCTTCGGTGCCGGCACGGCCGACGCGCACTGGGACAAGGTGCAGGACGACGGTCGCACGCTCGGCCTCAACCGCTACGGCCTCATGAACAGCCCCATCCGCTGCAACGTCCAGCCCGACGGAAGCCGCATCTGCCCGGACCGCTTCAGCGACCGCGAGCTCGGGGCGCTGGGCTTCACCGACCCGCCGCCGCTTCCGCCGGACCCGTGCGTGGCCGAGGCCGACGAGCTCGGCGCGCGCGTGGCGCAGCTCGACAGGTCACTCGACATCGTCAAGTCCACGCTCGACGACGTCCGCGCCGAGCTCGCGCTGCGCCAGCGGGAGCTCGCCGCGTATGACCGGTATCGCGCGAGCGGCGTGCCGCCCGCGCTCTACGCCCAGTACCAGACGACCTTCACCCGGTACCGCGAAACCGCCGATCGCGAAGCGGCGGCGGTCGCCGCGTTCAACCAGATCGTGCGCGAGCGCAACGGGGTGCTCGAGCGCTACCGCCCGCTCGCCGCCAGGTGCCTGAGCCCCGGCGGCAGCTAGAGACGCGAGGGCGTCAGGGCAGCCCGACCGCGACCAGTCCGTGGGCCTTGGGCACCGCGACCTTCTGAACGATCTTGCGTGTCTTCACGTCGATGACGTTGACCATCCCGTCAACGTTGCTCGTCACCAGCACCCGGTCGCCGAGCGGGTCGTACGTCATGTGGAACGGCTGGATCCCGGTCGGGGTCTCGTCGATGATCCGGCGCGCCTTCCAGTCGACCCACAGGATGGACGAGCCGTCTCGGCCCGCGGCGGCCGAGTAGTGGCTCGAGAGCAGCATGATCGACTTGTCGGGCAGGAAGTACTGCCCGTCACGGTTGACCTTCATCGCGTGGAATGGATAGCGGCCCGGGAAGCGGATCTCCTGCTTCACCGCTCGCTTCTCGGGGTCGTAGACGACCATCCGGTCCGACGGCTTGTCCAGGAACCCGGACGACGAGGACCAGATCTCGCTGAAGTCCGGGGTGAAGTACACGTCATGTACGTCGGCCACGTTCACGTTCGTGATCTTGTTCGTCTCGAGGTCGTAGAGCCGGAGGTGGTAGGCCTGGTTCGAGTTGGTGATGGTGAACCAAAGCTCGTTCGGCTTCGCCGGATTCATCACGGTCACGTGCTGCGGGGCGCCGACCTGGAGCGGCGTCATCTTCCACGTGCCCACCTCAGTCTTGCCGATGAAGTTGTCGCGCTCGTGCGCGGTGAAGATGAACTTGGAGTCGGGGCTCCAGGTGATGCCGTGCGGCACCTTGCCGACCGGGAACCGCGCGATCTCCTTCATCTCGATCGGGTCGATCACGGAAACCTGATTGCTCGAGCGCTGCGCCACCGCGACGTACTTCAGGTCGGGCGACAGCGAGACGTTGTGCGGCCAGCCGCCCTGCGGGATCTTCTTGACGAGCGCGAAGCCGGTGGACGCGGCCCCCTCGAGCACCCACACCTCGCCGGTGCCGCCCGAGTAGGGGCCCTCGGAGGCGACGAAGACGCGGAGCTTGCTTGGGGCCGCGGGAACCACCGCCGCGCGCACCGCCGTTTCGGGGGCGGCGGCGGCCGCGGCGACCGGCTCAGGCTCGGCGTGTGCCTCGACGGTCCGCGGCGAGCGGTCGACGCCGACAGCGATCGCGGCCGTGACGAGTACGAGGGTCATCGCCGCGATGACGCCAAACCCGGCGCGTTCCCGTACGCGATGCATCAAGCGCAACATTTCACCGGCGCAAGTCTCGCCCCTCGCGACCCCTGTCGCAAGTGTCCGAAACGGCTCGGCACTCGAGCGGCAGCGGTACGCGCTGCGCCTACAGACGGCGGCGTTTGCGCTCGGAGACGCGCAACCGGACGAGGGCGCGCTCCAGGGAAGCGCGCGCGCGCGCCTCCGCGGCGGGGTCCGTGCTGGCGACCGCCACCGCGAGCGCCTTCTGGGCGTTCTCGCGCGCGGCCTGCGCGCGCTGGTCGTCGATCTCGTCGGAATTCTCGGCGGCTTCCGTGAGCACGCTCACCCGGTTGTCGCGCACGTCCATCAACCCGCCGAAGACGGCGAGGATCTGCTCGGTCGAGCCCTTCTTCACGCGCAGCTCGCCCGAAGCGAGCTCGGTGATGAGCGGCGCGTGATTGGGCAGGATGCCGAGGTAGCCCTCGCTGCCGGGCGCGATGACCATGTCCACCTCGTCCTCGTACACCCGACGCTCGGGCGTGAGGATCTCGAGCTTGAGCGGCACGACTAGCCCTTGGCCAGCTGCGCGGCCTTCTCGCGCGCGTTGTCGATCGTGCCGACCATGTAGAAGGCCTGCTCGGGAAGGTCGTCGTGCTTGCCGTCGAGCACCTCGCGGAACGAGCGGACGGTCTCCTTGACCGGCACGTACTGGCCGGGGATACCGGTGAACTGCTCGCCGACGAAGAACGGCTGCGAGAGGAGGCGCTGGATCTTGCGCGCGCGGCCGACGAGCTGCTTGTCGTCGTCGGAGAGCTCGTCGACGCCGAGGATGGCGATGATGTCCTGGAGGTCCTTGTAGCGCTGGAGCACGCGCTGCACCTCGCGCGCGGTGTCGTAGTGCTCCTGCCCCACGACGAGCGGGTCGAGCGCGCGGCTGGTCGACGTCAGCGGCTCCACGGCCGGGTAGATGCCCAGCTCGGTCAGGTACCGCTCGAGGCGGATCGACGAGTCGAGGTGGGCGAACGTGGTCGCCGGAGCCGGGTCGGTGTAGTCGTCGGCCGGCACGTACACGGCCTGCAGCGAGGTGATCGATCCCTTCTTGGTGGTGGTGATCCGCTCCTGCAGCGCGCCCATCTCGGTCGCGAGAGTCGGCTGGTAGCCCACGGCGCTCGGCATGCGGCCGAGCAGCGCGGACACCTCGGAGCCGGCCTGCGTGAAGCGGAAGATGTTGTCGATGAAGATGAGCAGGTCGCGGCCCTCCTCGTCGCGGAAGTACTCCGCGATGGTGAGGCCGGTCAGCGCGACGCGGAGGCGGGCCCCCGGCGGCTCGTTCATCTGCCCGAAGACCATCGACATCTTGTCGATGACGCCCGACTCGTGCATCTCGCCGAGAAGCGCGGTGCCCTCGCGGGAGCGCTCGCCCACGCCACAGAACACGGAGTAGCCGCCGTGCTCCGCCGCGATGTTGCGGATGAGCTCCTGGATGACGACTGTCTTGCCCACGCCGGCGCCGCCGAACACGGCGGCCTTGCCACCCTTGAGGAAGGGGCAGATCAGGTCGATGACCTTGATGCCGGTCTCGAAGATCTCGGCCTGTGTCGTCTGCTCGTCGAAGGACGGCGGCTCGCGGTGGATCGGGTCGCGGCGAACGCCCGCGACCGGGCCCTTGCCGTCGATCGGCTCGCCCACGACGTTGAACACGCGCCCCAGGGTGGCGGCGCCGACCGGGACGGTGATCGGCTTGCCCGTGACGGTGACGGTCATGCCCCGCCGCAGCCCGTCGGTGGACATCATCGCGACCGCGCGCACCCAGTTGTTGCCCAGGTGCTGCTGGACCTCGGCGATCACCTCACTTCCGTCGTCACGCTTCACGGTGACGGCGTCGTAGATCGCCGGGAGGTGCCCCTCCTGGAACTGGACATCCAGCACCGGCCCGATGATCTGGACGATCTCCCCCGCACCGGTCCTCGTCGCGACGGTCATGTCGTTCCTCCCTAGCCCTTGAGCTCGTCGCTCGCGCTCATGCTTTGGAGAGCGCTTCGGCGCCCGAAGCGATCTCGAGCATCTCTTTGGTGATCCGGGTCTGGCGCGCCTTGTTCGCCTGGAGCGTGAAGTCCGCGATGAGATCGCCCGCCGCCTCGGTGGCGTTGCGCATGGCGACCATCTGCGCGGAGTACTGCGAGGCCTTGGACTCGAGGATCGCCTGGTACACGGCGAGCTCCACGAGCCGCGGCAGCACTCGCTCGAGCACGGTCCGCGGGTCCGGCTCGAAGATGTACTGGACGGGCTTCAGCTGGTCGATGTCCTCATCCTCGGGAACGAGGGGCAGGATCCTGATGGTGGTCGGGACCTGGCGCAGCAGGTTCACGAACTTCGTGAACGCGAGGTACACGCGGTCGACGCGGCCGGCGACGAACTCTTCCATCGCGATCCGCGCGATCGGGTTGGTGTCCACCGTCGTCGGGCGATCGCTGATGTTGGCGAACTCGGCCACGACGGTCTGGTGCGCGCGGCGCAGCGCCGTGATGCCCTTCCGCCCCACCGCGATGAACGAGGTGGCCTTCTGCTCGCCCGCCAGACGCAGGGTCTGACGGAGCAGGTTGACGTTCATCGGGCCGACGAGCCCCCGGTCGGTGGTGACGTGGATCACGAGCGTCCGCTCGGCCGGCCGGTGGGCCAGAAGCGGGCTGGCCTCGGGGTCGGCGTGCGGCGCCAGGTCGTCCAGGATGGTGCGCAGCCGCTCCTCGAACGGACGCGACGCGAGCGTCAGCGCCTGCGCGCGGCGCATCTTGGAGGCCGCCACGAGCTGCATCGCTCGCGTGACCTGCTGGATGCTCCGGACGCTCTTCGCGCGCCGGCGAAGCTCTCGTTCCGAGGGCACTTAGTCGACGCCGCCCATCTAGGCCGACGCCGCCGCGTACGAAGTCGTCTTCTTGAACTCGTCGAGCGTGGCGCGGAGGTCCTTCTCGATCTCCGGGGTGAGCTTCTTCTCCTTGACGATCGCCTCGGCCACCGTGCGGCCCTGGCCGTCGAGCCAGCGGAAGAGGTCGCGCTGGAAGTCGCGCACGCGCGGGGTCGGCACGTCGTCGAGGTAACCGTTGGTGCCGGCGAAGATGATGACGACCTGCTTCTCGACCGCGACCGGCTCGTACTGCGGCTGCTTCAGGATCTCGGTGAGGCGCTCGCCCCGGCGGAGCTGCGCCTGCGTCACCTTGTCCAGGTCGGACCCGAACTGCGCGAACGCGGCGAGCTCGCGGTACTGCGCCATGTCGAGCTTGAGGCGGCCCGCGACGGTCTTCATCGCCCTGATCTGGGCGTCGCCGCCCACGCGCGAAACCGAGATGCCGACGTTGATCGCCGGCCGGATGCCCTGGTTGAACAGGTCGGTCTCGAGGAAGATCTGGCCGTCGGTGATGGAGATGACGTTCGTCGGGATGTAGGCCGAGATGTCGTTGGCCTGCGTCTCGATGATCGGCAGCGCGGTGAGCGACCCGCCGCCGTTCTCCTCGTTGAGGCGCGCGGCGCGCTCGAGCAGGCGGCTGTGCAGGTAGAACACGTCGCCCGGATACGCCTCGCGGCCCGGCGGGCGGCGCGTGAGCAGCGACACCTGGCGGTACGCCCAGGCGTGCTTGGACAGGTCGTCGTAGACGACGAGGGCGTCCTTACCCGCGTCGCGGAAGTACTCCCCCATCGCGCAGCCCGCGAACGGGGCGAGGTACTGCATCGTGGCCGGGTCGGACGCGCCCGCGACGACCACGATCGTGTGATCCATCGCGCCGCGCTCCTCGAGCGCCGCGACGATCTTGGCGACGGACGACTCCTTCTGTCCGATCGCGACGTAGATGCAGATGACCCCGGTGCCCTTCTGGTTGATGATCGTGTCGATCGCCACGGCGGTCTTGCCCGTCTGGCGATCGCCGATGATCAGCTCGCGCTGGCCGCGCCCGATCGGGATCATGGCGTCGATCGCCTTGATGCCGGTCTGGAGCGGCGTGTCGACGTTCTTGCGCGTGATCACGCCCGGGGCGACGACGTCGACCGGACGGCTCGCGCTGGTCGCGATCGGCCCCTTGCCGTCGAGCGGGCGGCCGAGCGGGTCGACCACCCGGCCGACGAGCGCGTCGCCGACGGGGCACTCGACGATGCGGCCCGTGGTGCGGACCTCGTCGCCTTCCTTGATGCCGGTGTACTCGCCGAGGATGATCGCGCTGACCGTGTCCTCCTCGAGGTTGAAGGCGAGGCCGAACACGCCCTTCCCGAAGTCCAGCAGCTCGGAGGCCATGCAGCCCGCGAGACCGTAGACCCGCGCGATGCCGTCTCCGATGTCCACCACGGTCCCGACGTCGGCCGAAACCGCGCGACCCTGGAAGCCCTGGATCTGGGCCTTGATGATGTCCGTGATTTCAGACGACGTGGCCAAGAGGACCCTCCTTAAGACGCGAGCTTCGCGCGCAGCGACTCGAGCTGCGAGCGGATCGAGCTGTCGACGAGCCGGTCACCCACCTGGACCTTGGCGCCGCCGAGCAGCCCTGCATCGACGAGGAACGAGGCGCGGACCTTGCGCCCGCTGGCCTGCTCCAGCCGGCGGACGAGCGCGTCCTGCTGCTCCTTGGGCAGCAGGACGGCCGTGGTCACGCGCGCGACCGCGATGCCCTCGCGCTTGTCGACGATCTCGCCGAACGACTGCGCGATGGCGGGAAGGAGCGCGATGCGGTCGCGCTCGACGAGGACGCGGAGCAGGGAGCGGATCTGCCGGGGCTCGCCGGCGGCCGCTTTGTCCACCGCCGCGAGGCGCCGTTCGAGCCGTGTCCCCGGGTCGCGCAGCGAGCGGATCGTCGGCGCGTCGAAGGACGTGCGGAGCCGGTCGAGCGATTCGCGGAGTGCGGCGACAGCGCCGCCCTCGACCGCGAGGTCGAGGAGCGCTTCCGCGAAACGGCGCGA
The DNA here is from genome assembly GCA_016875665.1 of Chloroflexota bacterium. GTDB lineage: Bacteria > Chloroflexota > Limnocylindria > P2-11E > P2-11E > SHYN01. Next base: position 8,904 of record VGPA01000048.1, read on the forward strand.
CGCGGATCCGCCGAGCGCCACCTAGTTCCGCCTGCCGATCTCGCCGCCGGCCTCGTCGAGCGACTTCTCGATGAGGGTGCGGTGCTTGGCCTGGTCGATCTCGCTGCCCAGGATGCGGCCGGCGGCCGCGACGACCATGCCGGCAACTTCCGAGCGGAGCTGCGCGAGCGCTTGGTCGTGGAGCTGGGTGGCGTCGGTGCGTGCGCGCTCGCGGATGCGCTCCGCTTCGGCG
>VGPA01000049.1 GCA_016875665.1 Chloroflexota bacterium
GACCGGATCGCGGCGGAGGCCGCGCTCCCGCCGGAGCGGCGCCCCGTGCGGCGTGAGCCGCGCCGCCCCGTGACCTTCCAGCTGCGCGAGACCACGATCGCCTTCGCCATTTGGCTGGTGGTGGCGATCGTGCTCGGCGCGGCCGCGGGACTTCCGGCCGGCGTGAACGTGGGCGTCGCGGTGTTCGCGGCATTCATGCTCGCGACACTCACCGTGACCGGACGCCACATGATGTTCCGCCTCAGCGGAACCGACGAGGACGACGCCTGATTTCGGGGAGAACCCGAAAAGTCCCGTGCTACCTTGAGGCCAATGCGAGAAGGGCGACTCGACATCCCCGGCTTGATCGACGCCGGGAGCCTTGATGCCCGCACGGCGGCGCTGTGCACGCTCGTCCTCGAGCGGCACGGCTCGCTCGTCATCGCCGCGGGACCGCAGCGAGCCGGCAAGACGACGACGCTCGAGGCGCTGCTCGCAACGCTGCCCGCGCGAATCCGCCGGATCGATCTGGCGGGCGAGAGCGAGCGATTCGCATTCGCCGCGACCGCCGATCCAACCTCCACCTTGCTCGTGGCCGCGGAGCTGTCCGACCACCTTCCGGGGTACACCTGGGGCAGACCGGGTCGGCGTACGTTCGAGCTGCTGCGCCAGGGCTACGCGCTGGCCGCGACGATGCATGCCGACGGCGTCGCGGAGTGCGGGGCGATCCTCACACAGGACCTGGGCGCGCCGGCGGCCGATGTGGCACGGGTCGATCTGTTCGTCCTGCTCCGCGTCTACCGGACCGGCCGCGACCAGGTCGCGCGGCGTCTCGTCGCCGTCTCGCGCCTCGCCGCGGCCGGGGACACGCTGCGGGAGACGCGCCTGGTGACGTACGACGAGACCCGCGATCGGCACATCCACCATCAGCCCGAGCAGCACGACGCGGTCTCGCGCGCCGCGCTGGCGGAGCGAACGGCGGAGATCGAGGCCGGGCGCGGAGGCAACCTCGCGCTGGGAGGTACGACGGCATGATCCACAGATCCGCGACCATCGGTGCGCTGCGCGAGACCGGCTACCAGCCGCGCTCGGTGAAGGCCGAGCTCCGGGCCAACCTGATCAAGGCACTCGCCGACCGCAAGCCGATCTTCGGCGGCATCGCGGGCTACGAGCAGACCGTCATCCCCCAGGTCGAGAACGCGCTGCTGTCCGGGCAGGATGTGATCTTCCTCGGCGAACGCGGCCAGGCGAAGACGCGCATGGCCCGCCAGCTGACCGGGCTCCTCGATCCGGCGGTGCCGGCGATCGCCGGCTGCGAGATCAACGACGAGCCGTTCAACCCGATCTGCGCCTCATGCCGCTACCGCGTCGCGAACGACGGCGACGCCGTGGAGCTGGTGTGGATCACCCCGGACCAGCGCTACAGCGAGAAGCTGGCCACTCCCGACATCTCGATCGCCGACCTCATCGGCGAGGTCGACCCGATCAAGGTCGCCGAGGGCCGCTACCTCTCCGACGAGCTGACCATCCACTATGGGCTGCTCCCCCGCACCCACCGCGGCATCTTCGCGCTCAACGAGCTCCCCGACCTCGCCGAGCGCGTGCAGGTCGGTCTCCTCAACGTGATGGAGGAGCGCGACGTTCAGATCCGCGGCTACAAGGTGCGTCTTGCCCTGGACCTTTTCGTCGTGGCGTCGGCGAACCCTGAGGACTACACCAACCGCGGCCGCATCATCACCCCGCTCAAGGACCGCTTCGGCTCGCAGATCCGCACGCACTACCCGCGCGAGATCGCGACCGAGGTCGGGATCATGGAGCAGGAGCGGAGCCACTTCGTGGACGAAGGCCGCACGACCGTGGTTCCCGGCTACATGAAGGAGATCCTCGCCGAGCTGTCGCAGCTGGCGCGCAAGTCGCCCGAGATCTCGCAGCGCTCCGGTGTGTCGGTGCGCGTGACGATCTCCAACTACGAGAACCTCCTGTCGAGCGCGCTCAAACGCTCGCTCGCCGTGGGCGAGACCACCGTGGTGCCCCGGGTCAGCGACCTCTCGGCCATCGTGGCGTCGACCGCGGGCAAGATCGAGCTCGAGACCGCGGGAGACCTCTCGGAGGAAAAGGTCATCGACCGGCTCGTGCAGCGCGCCGTGCTCAACGTCTTCAACCGCACGTTCTCGCTGGTCGAGTTCGAGAGCCTGCTCGGCGCGTTCGCCAAGGGGGCGACGATGCACGTCTCCTCGACGCTGGCGAGCCAGGAGTACGTGAAGCAGGCGCTCCAGATCCCCGGCATGAAGGGCGCGGTCGCCAAGGTGCGCGCGGCCGGCAACCCCGGCGCCGTCGCCGCCGCCGTCGAGTTCGTCCTCGAGGGCCTGCACCTCAACCGGAAGCTCAACAAGGACCGCGGGCAGGCCCGCGCGACCTTCCACGCATGAGTCTCGACCATCTCTGGGGCGAGGAGCACCGGTATTCCCGCTGGGATGGGACCCAGCGGCTCGACGCCCTCGAGGCCGACGAGCTGCTCAACTCGATGAGCGACGAGCTCCTGTCCGGAAGCGATCTCGAGGACGCGCTTGCCCGCCTCTCCCGTTGGGGCATCCCTGACCGCCTCGAGGGGATGCAGGACCTCCTCGAGAAGCTGCGCGCGGCGCGGCAGAAGCGCGCCGAGCGCCACGGTCTGTCGGGGATCTTCGACGAGCTGAGGAAGAAGCTCGACGAGGTGAAGCAGCTGGAGCGCGAGGGACTGGACCGCCGGCGCAGGAGCGAGGCCCCCACCCCCGAGCTCAAGGCTGCGATGGAGAAGCTCGCGACCGCACGGACCGCCCAGCTCGACGCGCTCCCCGAGGACTTCGGCCGCGCGGTGCGCGCCCTCAAGGACTACGAGTTCGTGGAGCCCAAAGCGGCCGAGAAGTACCAGGAGCTGCTCCAGCGGCTCCAGGAGCAGGTGCTCGGCTCCTACTTCAAGGGGATGCGCGACTCGCTGAAGGGCATGACTCCGGAGCAGGCGGAGCGCATGCGGCAGATGGTCCGAGACCTCAACCGCGCGCTCCGCGAGCGGATGGAGGGCGGCAACCCCTCCTTCGAGGACTTCCAGCGGAAGTACCCGGAGCTCGCCGGCCGGGCGAAGGACTGGGACGACCTGATGGAGCAGATGGCTCGGAGCATGGCCGCGATGCGCTCGCTGATGAACAGCATGTCGCCCGAGATGCGGCAACAGCTCGACGACCTGCTCGGTGCCGCGTTCAACGACCCGGGCCTGCAGGAAGCGATGAACGAGCTCGGCGAGACGCTCGCCGAGCTGATGCCCGGGATGATGGAAGGGCAGGAGCACTCGCTCGGCGGCGACGAGTCGCTGTCCCTCGGCGAGGCGCTGCACCTCATGGACGAGATGAATCGCCTCTCCGACATGCAGGACACGGTCCGCTCCGCGCGGACGCAGGAAGACCTCGGGGAGCTCGACGCCGAGGAGGTCGAGCGGCTCGCCGGTCGGGGAGCGCGCCAATCGCTCGAGCAGCTGCGCCAGATGACCCAGCTCCTCGAGGAGGCTGGGCTCATCCGCAAGGACGGTGAACGCTACGAGCTGACCCCCCGCGGGATCCGCAAGATCGGGCAGCGCTCCCTCGAGGAGATCTTCGCCCACCTCAAGCGCGACGCCTTCGGCAAGCACCCGGTCGGCGCGCGCGGACGCGGCGGCGATCCGACCGATGAGCTGAAGACCTACGAGTTCGGCGACCCGTTCCTGCTCGACCTGCCCGGCACCATCCGCAACGCGGTGATCCGCGAATCCGCGGAGCGGAGGGGAACAGCGAGCGGCGGGGCGCGGACGCCGGTCCGGCTCGCGCCGGCGGACTTCGACGTGTGGCGCACCGAGCTGCTGACCCAGTCGGCCACGGCGATCCTCGTCGACGTCTCGCGCTCGATGCTCTTCCGCGGCTGCTTCCTCGCCGCGAAGAAGGTGACGCTCGCGCTCGACTCGCTGATCCGGTCGACCTTCCCGAAAGACGACCTCTACATCGTCGGGTTCTCCGGCTATGCGCAGGAGCTGAAGCCCTCCGACCTGCCGCGCCTGACCTGGAATGAGTACGTCTACGGAACGAACATGCAGGCGGCGTTCGAGACGGCGCGCACGCTGCTGTCGCGCTCACGCGGCAAGAACAAGCAGATCCTCATGATCACCGACGGCGAGCCGACGGCGCACGTCGAGGACGGGCGGCTGAAGTTCTCCTACCCGCCCACGCGCCGCACCTTTGAGGAGACGCTGCGCGAGGTCGTGCGATGCACGCGCGAGGGAATCACGATCAACACGTTCATGCTCGCGCGCGGCCACTACCTGATGGACTACGTCAACCAGATGTCGAAGATCAACCACGGGCGCGCGTTCTACGTCGAGCCGGACAAGCTGGGCGAGTTCGTGCTCGTCGACTACGTGAACAACAAGCGGCGTCGCGTGGCCTGACCTCGCGGGCGCACCGTGCCGTTCCTCGGTATGCTCGCGTCGATGGCGGATCTCCACGCGCAGGTCGCGGCACGCATCGCCGAGATGGCGCCGCGTCTCCAGCGGACCGGCGCGACTCTCGAGCTGGTCGACGTCCAGGACGGCATCGCGCGTGTCCGGGTCGCGCTGACGCGGCCACAGTCGAGCCGCCTCGTCGTGTCCCTCCAGGTGAAAAGCGGCATCGAGCGCGCGCTCCGCGCGTCGGTGCCGGGCCTGCGCGGCGTCGAGGCGATCAACCTGCCTCCCCACACCCGCGAGGGCTGGGATCTTACCTAGGGAAGCCTGCTCCTGGCCCTGGCCTTTCCGTGAGCTCAGCCGTACCCAGCCACGCGATCGAAGGGGCCGCGATGCTCGCCTCACCGCCCTGCTCGAGCTCGCGCAGCACAGGCATCGTGTCCGCGACGAGCCGCCGCACGTCCACCCGCTGACAGCCTTCGTCGCCGTACGCGGTGAGGCGGCGGAGGCCTTTGCGAATGAGCGCGATCGCCCCGTGCCGGTTCCCCTGCTCGCGGTGGTAGAGCCCGACGCCGATCTGGAGGATGCCGTGGTAGAGGTCGCGCACCGGACCGGGCTGCTCGTGCCACAGGTCTTCGAGCACCTCGTGCTGCTCGAAGAACTTGCCCTCGTTGAACAGCGCGACGCCCTCGCGGAGGCGGGGCGGCGGCGCGAGCTCACAGCCGGCGCGCGACCCGGTCGGCGGGGCCTTCCTAATGCGCGGCTGCGTGGCCTTCCTTCAGGTGCCCGCGGAAGCGCAGCTCGTCGTCGATGAACTCGCGGACGCCCGCCTCGGCGAAGCCGGCGCTCAGGGACTCGAGGCGGTCGGAGTGGACGACCACGATGCCGTTGGGCTCCCGCAGGTCGTGGCCCGCGGCGAGGAAGCCGTGCGGAACCTGGTAGACGCGCAGGTACTGGAAATGCCAGATCGGCCCGGTCTGGCCGAGAAGGCGTCCGTCGAATCGGATGCGGTCGGGACGCTGCTCGACGATCGACGTGCGCATGCCGATCTCACGGGACGCGGTTGCGCGCTCCTCATCGGAGGCATCCGCGGGGAGCGGGAAATCGACCGAGTCGCTCATCGGTGAGGCCGATGATAGCCTTGCCCTAGTCACCAGCGAGGGAGTTCAGACCGGAATGACGTACGTGATCACCGAGCCGTGCATCGACTTGAAGGACGCGAGCTGCGTGGATGTCTGCCCCGTGGACTGCATCTATACGACCGATGCCGACAGGCAGTACTTCATCCACCCTGACGAGTGCATCGATTGCGGCGCGTGCGAGTCGGTCTGCCCGGTGAGCGCGATCTTCCCCGAGGACGCGGTCCCGGACAAGTGGAAGAGCTTCATCGAGAGCAACAAGGCCTACTTCGAGAAGAAGTAGGCCGGGGCTCGCCCGGAGCGAGCGGACGTCGTCGCGCGTTCGGTCAGTCCTCGATGATCCTCCGGCCCTGGAAACCCGACTCGAGGTCGTGCCACCACGAGATGCGGTCGCCCTCGCCGAGCATCCAGCAGAGGTAGACCTCCCGCCCCCGGCGCATCGACCGGAAGTCGATCAGGCCCCGGACGAGGTCCTTCACCTCGGCGCCGAGCGCGTGCACCTCGCCGACCAGGATCTCCATCTCCTTGGCGAGCAGGTCGGACGGCCGGCGGTCGTAGGACGCCTTGCGCCGCCGGATGTCCTCCAGCAAAGGCCGGACCTTGGGCAGCAGCGCTTCGGCCTGGGCACGGCTGAACGTCGCCATATGCTCGCGTCGAAGTATCGGCAGCGGAGGCTCTCGTGGCCAGTTACGTGCTGCTCACGCGCATCACCGCGGCGGGCGTGAAGACCCTGCAGTCCAAGCCCGGACGGATCAAAGAGGTCAACCGGGAGATCGAGGCGCACGGTGCGCGGGTGGTCGCCCAGTACGCGACGCTCGGCCGCTACGACTTCATCACCATCGTCGAAGCGAAGGACCCTGAGACGATGGCCCGCGTGTCGGTCAGCCTGGGGGCGCGCGGCACGGTCGAACTCGAGACGCTGACCGCGATCCCGATCGACACCTTCATCCGCGCGATCAGCCGGAAGGGCAAGGCCTCCTAGGCGACGAGCGCCCCCGCGTCCTCCCAGACGAGGTCCCGGCCGAGCCGGCCGGCCAAGGACCCGGCGCAGCGCGCGGCCACCTCGGTGAGCGGCGCGCGCACGCCGAGCGCGTCCAGCGAGGTGACGTCGTGCGCGAAGCCGCACGGGATCATCCGCGCGAACGCCGCGGGATCGGTCGCCACGTTGAGCGCGAAGCCGTGCGTCGAGACGCCGCGCGCCACCCGCACGCCGATGGCGGCGATCTTCGCGTAGCCCCCGGCCTCGGCCACCCAAACGCCGGTCTTCCCCGCGATCGCGCGCGACGGAACGCCGTAGGACGCCAGCACGGCGCGGAGCGCGCCTTCGAGCGTGCGCACGTAGGCGGGCAGGTCCGGGCCGAAGCCCAGGCTCAGGACCGGATAGCCGACGACCTGCCCCGGGCCGTGGTACGTGATGTCCCCGCCTCGGTCCACGTCATGGACGGCGATCCCCTCGCGCGCCAGATCCTCCGCCGGCACCAGCAGGTTCGCGCGCGAGCCGGAGCGCCCCACCGTGTAGACGGGGTCGTGCTCCACAAGCAGCAGCCGCTCGGCGGCGCCCTCGCGCACGGAGGCCGCCGCCGCGTTCTGCAGCCGCCATGTCGCCTCGTACTCGCGGCGGCCGAGCCAGACCGCCCGCAGCTCAGCCACGCACGTGGCGCTCGGCGTGGTACGAGGACCGCACCAGCGGACCCGACTCGACGTGGCCGATGCCCAGGGCCCGGCCTTCGTCGCGCAGCTCGTCGAACTCGGCCGGCGTCCAGTAGCGCTCGACGGGAAGGTGCACGGCCGACGGGCGCAGGTACTGCCCCACCGTGAGCACGTCGGTGCCCTGCCTCGCGATGTCCGCCATCGCCTGCCGGACCTCGTCGCGCGTCTCGCCGAGGCCGACCATGATCCCGCTCTTCACCACCAGGTCCGGCGCGAGCCGCTTCGCGCGCGCGAGCAGGGCGAGCGAGCGCGGGTAGCGCGCCTGCGGCCGCACGCGGGGATACAGACGCTCGACCGTCTCGACGTTGTGGTTCAGGATCTCCGGGCGCTCGGCGAGCACGACGTCGAGCGCGGCGGGATCGCCCTGGAAGTCGGGGATGAGCACCTCGACCGTCGTGCGCGGCGAGCGCGCGCGGATCGCGCGGATGGTCTCGGCGAACAGGGCGGCGCCCCCGTCCGGGAGCTCGTCCCGGTTCACGCTCGTCACGACGGCGTGCCCGAGGCCCATCTGCGCGACGGCCTCCCCCACGCGCGCCGGCTCCTCGAGATCGACGGTGCCCGGGCGCCCGGCGGTCACGGCGCAGAAGCCGCACGACCGCGAGCAGACGTCGCCGAGGATCATGAACGTGGCCGTGCCGGCCCCCCAGCACTCGGCCATGTTCGGGCAGCGCGCCTCCTCGCAGACCGTGTGCAGGGACTTCGCGCGCATGAGCCCCTGGAGGCGCTCGAACGCCGGACCGGTGGGCAGGCGGACGCGGAGCCAGTCGGGGCGCGCCCGGTCGATCGGCACCGCCGTGTTGCTCTGGCCGCGGCCGCGAGCGCGCGGGCGCTCGATGTCGCCGGGCATCTCGAACCGGATCGGCACCTGGTGCATCAGTACAGCGGCACGCTGTCGTTCACGCCTTGCAGCCAGTCCCGCATGCTCCGGAGCACCTTGGCCGCGGTCGCGCCGTCCACCACGCGGTGATCGAAGCCGATCACAAGATTCATCATGCTGCGGATCGCGATCGCCTCGTCCTCGGTGACCACCGCCCTCTTCACGATCGCGTCGGACGCGACGATCGCCGCCTGGCCGGGCGGCACGATCGGGCTGGTCAGGAGCGTCCCGAGCGGTCCGGTGTTGTTCACCGTGAACGTGCCGCCGGCGAAGTCCTCGAAGCCGAGCGTGCGGGCCTTGGCCCGGTCGACCACGTCGCGGACCGCGCGCATCAGCCCCGCGACGCTGCGGCCGTCGGCGTCGCGGATGACCGGGACCACCAGGCCCTCGTCGCCCAGCGCGACGGCGTACCCGAGGTTGATCGCGTTGTGGAGCGAGATGCCGTCGCCGGTCCACGACGAGTTCGCGAGGGGTACCGCGCGGAGCGCCTCCGCCGCCGCCTTCAGGATGAACGCGGCCGGCGAGAGGTCGAAGCCCTCACGCGCGGCGAACTCGGCGCCGTGCCGGGCGCGGTAGCGCTGCACCGCGGTCATGTCGACTTCCATCACGGCGTGCGCGTGCGGCGCGCTCCACGCGTACACCATGTTCTTGGCGATCGCCTTGCGCATCTGGCTCAGCGCGATCGGGGTGTCGCCCGCGAGCGGCGCCGCGGAAGGCCCCACCGGGCGCGGGGTGACGACCTGCGCCCCGGCCGTGGGCTGCGGCTCCCCCGCTGCGGGACGCGGGCTCGGCTCCGCGGCGGGCGCCGCCGGAGACCCGCCGCTCGCGATAGCCGCCTCGATGTCCTGCCGCGTCACGCGGCCGTTGAGGCCGGTGCCCGCGATCGCGGCGAGGTCGATGCCGTGCTCGCGCGCGAGCTTGCGCACTCCGGGCGTCGCGCGG
>VGPA01000050.1 GCA_016875665.1 Chloroflexota bacterium
CGGCGCCGTGGACCTGCCGGGGGGACGAGGGGGCGACACGGCCCACATCGACGTCGTCGACCGCCTCGGCAACGTGGTCGCCGCGACGCCCAGCGGCGGGTGGCTCCAGTCCTCACCCGCGATCCCCGGCTTCGGGTTCGCGCTCGGCACGCGGGCCCAAACGATGTGGCTCGAGCCTGGCCTGCCCAACACCCTCGCGCCGCGCAAGCGGCCGCGGACCACCCTCTCTCCCTCGATCGCCCACTGTGCGGACGGGCGGCTCTTCGCTTTCGGCTCCCCGGGCGGCGACGCCCAGGACCAATGGGGTCTCCAGTTCTTCCTCGGCCACTCGGAGAAGGGCCTCTCGATGCAGGACGCGGCCGACGCGCCGAGCTTTCAGAGCCACCACGCCCCGCAGTCGTTTTGGCCGCGCGACGGACGACCCGGGTTGCTCGAAGCGGAGGCCTCGCACGATCCTGCGGTGCTCGAGGATCTGCGCCAGCGCGGCCACACCGTCCGGATCGCGCCGGCCCAGTCGCAAGGCTGGCCGTGCGCGGTGCGCGCCGGCGGGACGGACGCCTTCCTCACGGCCGCCGCGACGAGACGCGGGGGGCACTGCTCGGCGGTGGTGCGGTGAGCCTGGTCGGCGACCGGGCGGACTACGCCGCGCGGCGGAAGCGGACGGAAGAGGCGCTCGCACGCGCCGGCTTGGACGCGCTGGTCGCGTATTCGGTCCGTAACCAACCCGGTCCCGCCGCCTTTCTGGCCGGATACGAGCCGCGGTTCGGCTTTCGCGACGTCGCGCTCGTGACGCTCGTGCGCGGCGGACCGATGACGCTTTTCGCGTACGCGTACTGGGACGACGCGGCCGCCCAGACCTGGCTCGACACGGTCATCGAGCCGAACATCCCCCGCCTGGCGGCGCGCGTCGCGAGTGCGATCCCCGCGCGAGCCAGACGGGTCGGTGTCGCGGGCCTGCTGTTCCTGCCGCACACCTTCGTGGCCGCGATCGCGGCGGCCCGGCCGGAGTGCGAGCTGGTGGACGCGACCAGCCTGCTGACGGACCTCGCGCGCGTCAAAACGCAGGCCGAGATTCGGACGCTCCGCGAGTGCGCCGCAATGACCGACGCCGGGCTGCGCGCGTTCCTCGAAGGCGTGCGCCCGGGTGCCGATGAGCGGCGCATCGCCGTGGACGTCGAGCGGGCGATGGTGGGCGCCGGTGCGGAGCGCCTGGCGTTCCCGGTGCTCATGTTCAGCGGGGCGCTGGTCGAGACGGGGATCGGCTACCCGTCGGCGGTGCCGCTCGCCGCCGGAAGCCAGATCAACATCGTCTGCGGGGCCCTGCACCGCAACTACAACATGGACATCGCCCGCGTGACCACCGCGGGCGCACCGTCACCCGAGCACCGGCGCGCGATGGCGACGGCGGCGTTGATGCACGCCGCGATGCTCGAGGTGGCGCGACCCGGCGCCGAGGTGCAGGCGATCGCGGCCGCAGGGGTCGCGGTGTTGCGGGACAGCGGGATGGCGGACTGGCGCTACGAAGGCGGGCCGCCGGGGTACGGTGGGCACGGCATCGGCTGCTGGCTCGACGAACCGCCGACCATCAGGCTGGGCGAAGCCGCACCGATCGAGGAAGGCATGGTCCTCATCCTGGAGGCCCGCCTGGCCAAGCCTGGTCGAGGTGGGGCCCACCTCACCGACCCGGTCGTCATCACCCGTTCCGGCGCCGAACGGCTGAGCTCGGTCCCGATCACCACCTGGCCGCAATAGCGGGCTCCCACCCGGTCCAGCCGAACGCGTCCTCGAACGCAGCGCCGGCGCGCAGCACCTCGGCGTCGCGACGCCATCCGCCGACGATCTGGAGTCCGATCGGGAGGCCGTCCGCCGAGCGGCCGCATGGCACGGACAGGGCAGGAAGGCCGGCGACCGTGACCGCGTAGGTGGCGAGGATGGCATCGACGGCACTCTCGACCGCGCGGCCGGCGACCGACGCGGGGAAGTCGCTCGGCGATGGGAACGCGGTCCACGCCGTCGCCGGCAGCACCAAGAGATCCCACTGCTCGAAGAACGCGGCGGTGCGCTCCCAGTACCTCGAGCGCAGCGCTTCAGCTCGACCCACTTCGCTCAGCGTCATTCGACCCGCGACGCCGAGGTAGTCGCGCAGCAGCGGGTTGGCGATCTCACCCACCCGCTCGCCGAGCTGTTCGGTGACGACCGCGGTGCGGAACGCCCGCTCGGAGCGAATGATCGAGGGCGCGTCGCGCCAGTCCGGCGCGTGCTCCTCGACCGCGGCACCCAGATCCGCGAACCGTCGCGCTGCGCGCTCGACGGCGGCCGCAACCTCCGTGTCCACCGGGAAGAGCCCGCCCAGGTCCCGTGTCCACGCGACGCGGAGGCCCCGCACGTCGGAGCCCGGGTCGACGAGCCCCGCGGGCGCGTCGGCGAGTGAGATCGGGATGCGGGGATCGGGACCCGCCATCAGCGAGAGCATGAACGCCGCGTCGCGCACGCTGCGCGCGAGCGGTCCGGGGACACTGAACGGGTCGTAGACCCAGGGAGTGGGGTGGAGTGGGACGCGTCCGGGTGAGGGGCGGAACCCGACGACTCCGTTCAGCGCGGCGGGGATTCGGACCGACCCGCCGTGGTCGGTTCCGTCCGCGAGCACGCACATACCCGTCGCCACCGCCACCGCCGACCCGCCGCTGGACCCGCCCGCACCGCGCGTCACATCCCACGGATTCAGGGTTTGGCCGAAGAGCGGATTGCGCGTGTTGATGCCCGCCTCGAGCTCCGGCGTGTTGGTCTTCCCCACCAGCAGCGCCCCGGCCCTGCGGAGCCGCAGGACGTGCAGGGAGTCCGCGTTCGGCACGCGGTCGCGGAAGAGCGGGGACCCGTGGGTCGTCCGGACCCCCGCGGTGTCGACGCTGTCCTTCACGGCGAGGGGGATGCCGTACAGCGGACCGCGCTCGCCGGTCCGCGCCGCACGAGTGGCGTCCGCGATCGCCCGGTCGAAGGTCGGCGTGACGATCGCGTTCAGCCGGCCGTTCCACCGCTCGAACGCGCGGCGCGCGGATTCGACCAGCTCGACCGGCGAGAGGTCGCCCTGGTCGAGCATCGTGCGGAGCCGGGAGAGCGGGAGCGCCGCAAGCTCGGTCACGCGGGCCAGACTACCGACGTGCGCGGGGCGGACGCCAAGCCGGCGCATAGACTCGACCTGCACTGAGCACGCTCGACTTCTCGGCCAACGACTACCTCGACCTGCGGCGAGACCCGCGCGTGATCGCCGCGGCCCTCCGGGCACTCGAACTCCACGGGGTCGGCGCGGGCGGCGGGCGCGGCGTCGCGGCGGGCACGGAAGTGCACGCCGAGCTGGAGCGCCGGCTCGCCGCGTTCAAGGGCACTGCCGCCGCGCGTGTCTACCAGTCGGGTTACGCCGCGAACACCGGGGTCATTCCGCTCCTGGCGGGGGCCGGCGACGCGGTGATCCTGGACGAGCGCAACCACCAGTCGAGCCGCGACGGCGCGACGCTCTCCGGTGCACAGGTCCACACCTACGCGCACGCCGACGTCACGGCGCTCGAGCGCGTGCTGGCGAGCGTGGCCGGCGCGGCACGGCGGATGCTCATCGTCACAGACGGCGTCTTCGGCGTGGATGGCGACGTCGCGCCCCTTGGGGCGATCGTTGCGGCGGCCGAACGGTTCGGCGCGCGCGTGCTCGTCGACGACGCGCACGGCACGGGCGTGCTGGGCGACGGTCACGGCACGGTCGCGGCGGCGGGGCTGCAGACGGCGATCGCGGTGCAGGTGGGGACGCTCTCGAAGGCGCTCGGCTCCCTCGGCGGATTCGTGGCGACGTCGGACGGCGAGCTCATCGCGCGCTGGAGTAGCGCACGGCCGGAGGTGTACTCCAGCGCGCTTCCCGCGCACCTCGCCGCGGCCGCGCTCACCGCGCTCGACATCCTGGAGCGGGAGCCGGAGCGGGTCGCCGCGCTTTGGCGCAACCGGCAGGCGCTCGAAGCCGGACTCCGCCGGGCGGGCGCGGACCTCGCGCCGTCGGCGAGCGCCATCCTCTCGCTGAAAGCGGGGGCGGCCGCGCGCGCGATCGCACTCGGCGAACGCCTGCGCGCGAGCGGGCTGCGGGCGTCCGTGGTCCTCCCGCCGCGGGTAGCCGAAGGCGCGGCGCGGCTGCGTTTCCTGTCGAGCGCCGCGCACTCCGCCGATGACGTCGACCGAGCCGTCGCGGGGGTGGCCGCGGCAGGCGCGGCGGACTAGGTCAGGGCCCCGGAGGAACGCAGCCGCGCGGCCGACAGGAAGCCGATCTCGTGCCGGCTCGCTCCGGTCAGCGCGAGGTCGGCGAGAATCTCGCCGATGACGCTCGCGAACTTGAATCCGTGCCCGGAGCAGGCGGAGGCGTAGAGCACCGCGTCGTGGACGACGCTGCGGTCGATCAGGAATTGCCCGTCCGGGGTGTTCGTGTACATGCAGACGGCGGCCTCCCGCAGGGGGGCCTCGGCGACAGCGGGCATGTGCAAGCGCAGGTAGCGACGCACCCGCTCCAGGTCCGCCGGATGAACCACGCGATCGAGCGTCTCCGCGGCGGCGGGCTCGCCGGTGTGGTGGCGCCCGATCTTGAGCCCTTGGCCCGCGACGAACGGAAGCCCGTAGAACTGCCCGTCATCCGCGGTCTCCATGAGGAAGACCGGGAAGGCGGGAGGCGCGAACCGCGCCTGGTCGGGCGGGTCGACCCACAGCACCGGCACGCGCTCGACCGCGAGCGTCGAGGCAAGCTCCGGCAGAAGCTCCGCCGTCCAGGCCCCCGCGGTCACGAGCACCCGACCCGCCAGCACCCGTCCCGCGTCGGTGAGCACCGCGACACCCGATCCGCTGCGCTCCAGACCCAGCGCTCGCGAGCCGAAGCGCAGCTCCGCGCCCGCGCGCTCCGCCAGGACCAGCGCGGCTTCCATGCAGCGCTCGACGAAGAGCATGCCCGCGCGCTTCTCGAAGAACCCGGCCGCGCCCGGGTCCAGTCGGAACGCCGGGAAGCGGCGCTCCACCTCGGCCGTATCCAGGATCTCGTGCTCGATCGCGTTCGTCCGGGCGGAGCGGGCCGATCCGGCAACGATCTCCCGGTCCGGAGGCCCGATGTACAGCCCGCCCGTCTGGAGGAGCAGCTCAGACCCCGACCGCACCTCCAGCTCGCGCCAGAGATCCCAGGCGCGCCGCAGCAAGGGCACGTAGCCCGCGTGCTCAAAGTAGGCGATCCGGATCACGCGGGTGTGTCCGATGGATGAGCCGAACCGGCCGCCGCGCGGAAACCGCTCGATCCCGACGACGCGCGCGCCGCGCCTTGTGAGCTGGTCGACCGCGGCGGAGCCGTGCGCGCCGAGGCCGATGACCGCGACGTCGTAGGCGGCGGCGGGCACCCGGCCTCCCGGACTAGTAGCCGCGCGCGCCGTCGACGACGTTCAGCAGCGGCTGGCCGGCGACCCAGCGGCGGAGGTTCTCCGCGAACAGCGCGGCCGCATCCGGCCAGAACGCCTCGAAGCCGCCGGCACCGGCGACGTGCGGCGCGATGATCACGTTGGGCGCGGTCCACAGCGGCGAGTGCCGCGGCAGCGGCTCGTCCTCGAACACGTCCAGGACCGCTCCGGCGATCGTGCCCTCGCGGAGCGCACGGTCGAGCGCCGCCTCGTCGACGTGTCCACCGCGGCCCACGTTGACCAGGCACGCGGTCCGTCGCATCTCCGCGAGGAACGCGGCGTCGACGAGGCCGCGGGTCCGCTCGGTGAGCGGCACGGTGATCACGACGAAGTCGGCCTCGCGGACGATGGCGCCCACGCCGTCGAACCCCACGATCCGCTCGGGAATGGCGGCCTCCGGATCGCCCGTTCCCGGCAGGCGAAAACCGGCATCGTGAGTGTCCTGCGGACGCGCCTTCGCGGCGAGCACCCGCACCCCGCACGCCGCGAGGATGCGGCCGATCTCGCGGCCGACGCTGCCGTAGCCGAGGATCGCTGCCGTCGACCCCCGCAAGCGCGTTCCGGCGAGGCGGACCCACTCGGGTCCGGACCACTCCGGCCAACGGCGCTCGCGCTGGGCCGCGACGCGCTCCGCGACACGCTGGGTGTGTTGGAGCATCCCGGCAAGCGTGTACTCCGCCAGCGCGACCGCGTGCAGGCCGCTCCCGTTCGTCACCGTGATGCCGCTGCGCCAGGGAGCGGTCGCGACGATCTCCTCGACCCCCGCGGTGACGCTCGCAACCCACCGCAGCCGGGGCGTGCGCCGCGGATCCGCCGGGGCGAAGCTGGCGAGGAGCGCCTCGACGTCCGGATCCTCGAGCGAGTCGACGAACGCCTGGGTGTTCGGAGCCGCATGCACCAACCGCACTCCGTCGACCGCCCGGTCGAGCCCGGCACGGACCTCCGGCGAAAAGGGATAGAGGCAGACGACCTTGCGGCCTGGGCTCACGCCGCGCCTTCGGCGCGGGCCACGACCCGACCCCGCTGCATCACGAGGGCGATGGAGCGCTCCTCCTCGAGCGCCTCGATCCGTTTGGTGAGGTCGCCGCGCACCACCACGAGATCGGCCGCCGCACCGGGCGTCAGCACACCCGCACCCTCGATCCACGCGGCCCGCGCCGCGTCCCGCGACGCCGCACGCACGGCGGACTCGGCCGACAGCCCGCACTCGCGCACGAGCAGGGTCACGTCGCGCGCGTAGCGGCCGTGCGGATGTACCGCACCGCCGCAGTCGGAACCGACCGCGAACGGCACTCCCGCGTCGGCGACGAGGCGTACCGCCTCCACCATCGCGCGCCATGTCTTCTCGACCTGCTCGATCCCGGCCGGCGGATAGCCGATCGTGGGGCCAATGGTCCGTATGTCGTCGTACACGCCAAGGGTGAAGACGAGCCGACAGTCGGGATGACGCTCTAGGCGCGCGAGCGTCGGCCGATCGATGAACGAGGCGTGATGCACGGTGTCGAAGCCCGCCTCGATCGCGTCCCCGACGGACGCGGGACCCTCGGCGTGGGCGGCGATCGAAAGGCCCTCGTCGTGCGCCGCGGCCACCGCGGCCCGGAGCTCCGCTTCGCTGAACGTCGTGGCTCGGCCGCCGCGCTCCCCTTGCACGGTGGAACGGGAGATCTGGAGCTTCACGTTGTCGACCCCGTCACGCGCCTGCTCGCGGATCACCCGCCGGATGTCCTCGACCCCGGAGACGAGCACCGTGAGGCGCGTCGCCGGATCGATGCGCATGCTCGGCGGCCACACGTCGAGCGGCCCGCCGACCGTGCTCAGGATCTGGCCGCTCACGCGCATCGTCGGTCCGGACACGACGCCCCGGCGGATCGCGTCACGGGTGGCCACGCCGATCCGGCCGCGGCACCCCACGTCCATCGCGCTCGTGTAGCCGCAGGCGAGCGCGCGGGCGGCGTTCGCGCCCGCGCACACCGCGTTCGATTCGAGCGAGGCCGGCCACTCGAGCTGCTGCATGCCGATGTGCCCCGAGTAGGTCACGTGCAGGTGCGCGTCGACCAGCCCTGGGATGACCGTGGCGTCCCGGGCGTCGATCTCGGCCAGCGGCCCCGCGGGCCGACGGATCGCGGCGAACGGCCCCAACTGCGCGATCGCCTCGCCCTCGACGAGCAAGCCCACATCGCTGAGCGCCGGCGCGCCGCTGCCGTCGATCAGGCGCCCCGCGCGGATCAAGGTCGGGCGGGCGGGAGGCCCATCGCTGCGCGGCACCCGGTAATAATGGCCCATCGCCGTGGAAGACGCGTCGAGCGGCAGCCTCGCACGCGCGGCGCTGTTTCAGGCGCTCGACCGGCGGTGGGACGCGCACCTCGACACGCTGCGCGCCCTGGTCCGGGCGCGCTCGACGCAGGGCGAGGAGGCCGCGGCGCAGCGTCTGGTCGCGCTGCGCCTGCGCGAGGCCGGTATCGAGCCGGACGTGTTCGACGTCGACCCCGCCGGTCTTGCCCATCTGCCTGGATGGGTCGACGGGCCGCTCGACTTCGCGGGACGGCCGAACGTCGTCGGCACGCTGCGCGGCACCGGCGGCGGACGGTCGCTCATCCTGGCGGCGCACGTCGACTCCGTCGCCCCAGGACCGCCCGAGCTCTGGCGGGGCGACCCATGGTCGGGCGAGGTGGACGGCGGCAGGCTTCTCGGCCGGGGATCGTGGGACGACAAGGCCGGCGTCGCCGCGATCCTGTGGATCGCCGGCGCGATCGGCGACGCGGGGCTCCGCCTCCGCGGGGACCTGATCCTGCAGAGCGTCATCGAGGAGGAATCGAGCGGCGTGGGCACGCTCGCCTGCTCGGCGCGCGGCTACCGCGCGGACGCCGCGGTGGTCGTGGACGGGAGAGGGCCGGGCGGCGCCGTGGTGGCGCACTGCGGTCAGCTGTGGTTCCGGGTGACGGTGCGCGGCCGCACCGCCGCGGCGGTCGAGAGCCGGCGCGGACGCAACGCGATCGACCACCTCGCGACCCAGCTGCGCGGGCTACGCGAGATGGAGCGCGCGTTCGACCGGCGCCCAGAGCCGCCGTTCGACGCGGTGGAGCACCCGTTCCAGCTGAACGCCGGTGTGATCGCGGGCGGCGCCACCCCCACGACCGTGCCGGGCCTGGCGAGCCTCGACTGCCACCTCGTCTTCCCGCCCCCGCTCACGCTGGAAGGCGCGCGGAGCCTGGTGCGCCGCCGCGTCGCGGAAACCGCCGCGCTCGAGGGCTGGGCGGGCGACCTCCACGCCAGCGT
>VGPA01000051.1 GCA_016875665.1 Chloroflexota bacterium
GCCGCCGCGCTCGCCCGGGAGGAGAGCCGCGGCAGCCACTACCGGTCGGACTTCCCGCGGGAGGATCCCGCGCAGGCAGTGCATCTCGTGCACCGGCTCGGTGCGCCGCTCGCGACGGAGCGGTGGTCGTGATCGCGCCCCTGCCCGACGCCGTCATCCACGCGTTCGTCGACGCCGCGCTCGCCGAGGACGTCGGACGGGGCGACCTCACGACCGGCGCGACCGTGGACCCGGGCGTATTCGCGACCGCGGCCCTCGTGTTCCGCGAGCCGGGGGTGGTGTGCGGACTCCCCGTGGCCGCCGCGGTCTTCCGGGCGCTCGATCCCGCGAGCGAGGTCCGCGCCGACGTCCCCGAGTGCGGGCGCATCGAGGCGCCGGGACGGGTGGCCGCCGTCCGCGCCCGCGCCGCGGCGATGCTCACCGGCGAGCGGCTCGCGCTCAACGTCGTGGGCCGCCTGTCGGGGATCGCGACGCTGGCACACGCGTTCTCCGAGCGTGTCGCCGGCACGCGCGCGCAGGTCCTCGACACGCGCAAGACGACACCCGGCCTGCGCGTCCTCGAGAAGTACGCGGTACGGGCGGGTGGAGCGAGGAACCACCGTTTCGCGCTCGACGACGGCATCCTGATCAAAGACAACCACCTGCGGCTCGCCGGCTCGATCGAGGAGGCGATCCGCCGCGCCAAGGCGGCCGCCCCCCCGGGGATCCGCGTGGAGGTCGAGGTGGAGACGGTCGAGCAGCTCCGTGTCGCGATCGCCTCAGGGGCGGACATGGTGCTGCTCGACAACATGCCGGTCCCGCTGCTCCGGGAGGCCGTGGCGATGGCCGGCGGACGCGTGCCGCTCGAAGCCTCTGGAGGAGTCACCCTGGAGACCGTCCGCGCGATCGCGGAGACCGGCGTCGACTTCGTGTCCGCGGGAGCGTTGACGCACTCGGTGCGCTCGCTCGACGTCGCGCTGGAGGTGGACTGACATGAGCGTGACCGCCGCGCCGCTCGTCCTCGACGATCCGCGGTCCCGCAAGGCGCTCCAGCAGGAGATCCGCATGCTGGCGAAGCGCCGGGACGCGGTGATCCTCGCGCACAACTACCAGCGCCCCGAGGTCCAGGAGGTGGCGGACCACATCGGCGACTCGCTCGGGCTTTCGCGGCAGGCCGCCGCGACGACGGCGAGGGTGATCGTCTTCTGCGGCGTGTCATTCATGGCGGAGACCGCGGCGATCCTGAGCCCCGACAAGACCGTCCTGCTTCCCGAGCTCGAAGCGGGCTGCTCGCTTTCGGACTCCGTCACCGCGGCCGACGTGCGCGCATGGAAGGCCCAGCACCCCGGCGCGGTCGTGGTGTCGTACGTGAACACGACGGCCGAGGTGAAGGCGGAGAGCGACTACTGCTGCACGTCGGGGAACGCGAAGGTCGTGATCGAGGCGATCCCGAAGGACCGGGAGATCCTGTTCCTTCCGGACGTGTTCCTCGGCACATGGCTCGAGCGGGTGACCGGACGGAAGATGCGCCTCTGGATGGGCGAGTGCCACGTCCACGCGGGCATCCGGCCGGACGACATCCGGCGCTGGCGCGAAGGCGCTCCCGACGCGGAGCTGATGGTGCACCCCGAGTGCGGCTGCGCGAGCCAGGCGCTCGCCTTCGGAAGCGACGGCGCCAAGGTGCTCTCGACCGAGGGGATGGTCACGCACGCGAAGGCGTCCCCGAAGGACCATTTCCTCGTCGCTACCGAAACGGGCATCCTCCACCGCCTGCGCACGGAGATGCCGGAGAAGCGGTTCGATCCGCTGCGCGAGGACGCGGTGTGCCGCTACATGAAGATGACGACGCTCGAGAGCGTCCGTGACTCGCTGCTCCACATGCGGCACGTGGTGAGCGTGCCGCGGGACGTCGCCGACCGTGCGCGCGCCGCGATCGAGCGCATGGTCCGCATCGGCTAGTCCGACCGGCGCCCCTCGAGACCCGTGCGGACCGCACGCAGGATCCCGGCCAGATCCGCATCGCTCGCGTCGGGAAGCGCGCCGCGGAGGCGGGCCAGCGCCAGGCCCGCGAGGTAGCTCGATAGCGGCGCGAACCGCCGCTCACTGGAATGGGCGACGATCCTGGTCAGCTCGAGCAGCTCCTCGGCCACCGCCTTGGTCAGCGTCGGTGCTTCGATCGCCGCGCCCCGCTTGCGTGCTTCATCGGCGAAGCGCCGGCCCAGATCTTCGAGATAGGCGTTCACGTTCGTTCTTGCTCCTCGACGCGAGTTCGGATCCGCGTGGAACCGTGCAGCGTCCAAATCCGGTCGAGGGAGTGACTCGGACCACGTGCGCACGGGCCCGAGCGGGAGACGCGACTCGAACGCGCGACCCTTTCCTTGGGAAGGAAATGCTCTGCCAACTGAGCTACTCCCGCGTAACGGCCATTCTATTCGCCGACGCGCTTCCAAGCCGCATCCGCATCGGCACCTGGACCTTCGGCTTCTCCCCGCTCGCGCTCAGCATCGCCCGCGAACGACAGCCCGCGGCGCGCCGCGGCGGCGCCGCTCGCGCGCATGTACCCCTCGAGAGGTTCACGTGCGTCGTGACCGCGCGCTCCCCACGGTGGACAATCTAGAACAGACGTTCTATCCTGAACCCGGCGCCCGGCCGAACGAGGACGGGAAAAGACGGCTCAGCGGCGGCGGCGCGTCCCCGCACGCTTGGTCGCCTTCCGCGCTGCCTTCTTCGCGGCCTTCTTCGCCGTCCGCTTCACGGTCTTCCGCGCCGGCGCCGGCGCCGGCGACGGATGCTCATCGCGCGCGATGCCGATCACGTTCCCTTCCGGGTCAGAGAAGAGGGCGAACGTCACCGGGCCCATGGTCTGAGGCGGCACGACGATTCGCCCGCCGAGGTTCTGGGCGCGCTGAAGCGTCGCGTCGACGTCGGTGACGTCCACATAGAAGGTCACCATGCTCTGTCCCATCGGGTTCTGCACGATGCCGCCGTTCACGCCGATCCCGGTCCGCGTGTCCACGAGGCCGTAGCCGCCGGGCTGGTTCGTGTCGACGCTCCACCCGAAGAGTGAGCTGTAGAAACGGATCGCCGAAGCCTGGTCCTTCGCGTTGATCTCGAAGTGGGTGACAGGGTGCGGCATGTGAGTCACTCCCCCACGTGTCGCCGGGTGGTCCGGCGCGGGGCCAGTCTCGCACACCGGTCGGCGCTCCCTCCGGGAGGAGCCAGGCCGCGCGGGCGCTAGTAGACCCGCCCGCCCCCGAGGCCCGCGATGAGCGGCTCGCCCTGCGGCTCCGGCTCGCGCCGCTCCACCGCGGCGATCACGACGCCGACGGCGAGCGCGATGATCGCGCCGCCGATCGCCCACGCGAGCAGCAGCTCGTCGGCGGGGCGGCCCGGGGTGCGCACGAGTGGCGACCAGGTCACGAACAGCAGGTAGAGGAGCAGCCCGCCGGCCGCCGCGCCCGCGCCCGTGGCGAAGACGTACAGGGCGAACCAGGGGGCGCGCCGCCGGAGCAGCGCGTCGAACGCGGTCCGCAGCACCCGCGTGAGCGCCCACACGGTGAGGGCCGCGGCGGCCCACGAGAGCACGGTGGCGATGAGCGCGATGTCCGCGCCGCTTACGCGCGACGCGAGGTCGACCACCTGCCGGACCAGCACCGGCGGATCGAGCGCCTCGCGGAGCGCACCGAAGCGGTCGTCGGTGTTGCGCACGAGGTTGATGAAGGCCGCCTCAGTGCCGCTCGCACTCGACGGATCGAGGAGCGACTCGCGCTCGAGCGGCAGCCCGGTGCTGACGTAGGGCCCGTACGACGGGCGCCCGACCGCGATCCCGGCGAGCACCGCGAGCGTCGCGCCCCATGCGGCGGTCGCGACGCCGGCGAGCCCGAAGATCGACGCGCAGGCGAGCGCGAGCGCGGGGCCGAAGCCGAACGGCGCGGCGACGGGCATCGCGAGCGCGATGGCCGCCCGTTCCGGCGGCAGGTCGCGCAGGTAGACCCACAGGCCCATCAGCGCGAAGAGCACGGCGAGCCCCGGCACGAACAGGAACAGCAGGACCGTTTCCGCGGCCCAGGCGACCGCGAGCGCCGGTCCCAGCCTGCCGAGAACGGCGATGGCGAGCACGAGCGCCGATCCGAGGAGCGCGACGGGAACGCCGAAGCCGGCGAGCAGCGTGAGCGCCGCGTACGGCAGCGCGGCGAGGGCGCCGAAGAACGTGCTCCGGATGGGCGTTCCGTGCGTGGAGAGCATGGCGACCACCGGGCTCTCCGCCGCGCGCGGAACGAAGTCGGCGATCGGCCGCACCATGACCTGCGACGACGGGCGCGTCGCGGCGTCGAGTGCGGCCGCCAGCTCGGCCGCGCTCGCGAAGCGCAGCTCGGGCTTCTTGGCGAGGGCGCGCATCACGACGTCGTCGACGCGCCGCGAGAGCGACGGCCGCAGGTGGCTCGGCGGGATCGGGGCGCGGAGCAGGTGGTCACGCATGAGCACACCGGTCTGCCCGCTGGTGAACGGCGGCCGGCCAACGAGCATCTCGTAGAGCAGCAGCCCCGCGCCGTAGACATCGGTCGACGCGGTGACGCCGCGTCCTTCGACGCGCTCCGGGGCGATGTAGCGCGCGCTCGCGACGAGCGTGGGCGCATCGTCGTCCTCGCGCGGCGAGCGGGCGATGCCGAAGTCGCAGACCTTCACGCGCTCGTCGAGCGTCAGAAGCACGTTCGCCGGCTTCAGGTCGGCGTGGACGATGCCCTTCGCGTGTGCGAACACGAGCGCCTCGAGCACCGCCGCCGCGATGCGCGTCGCGTCAGCCAGGGGCAGCGGTCCTCGCGCGATCAGGTCGGCGAGTGACGGCCCTTCGACCAGCTCCATCACGATGAAGGGCGTGCCGTCCGCCTCCCCGCCGCCATGGATGGGCACGATGTTCGGGTGGGAGAGACCGGCGAGCGTGCGTGCCTCCCGGATGAAGAGGGCGCGCAGCGCGGCATCCGCCGCCGCGCTCTGGTCGAGGAGCTTCACCGCCACCGGCTCGCTCGTGGTGAGATCGGTCGCCCGGTAGACCTGCGACGATCCGCCGCTGCCGAGAACGCTCTCGAGCCGGTAGCGCTGCGCGAGCACCGTGCCGATCACCGAGGGAGACCGTCGCACGGCGGTCGACCCCGTGTCCAGGGGACCGCTGATCGCGTCTACCGGCTTGCGGTCGGCGCGGGCGACGTGGTCGGCGCCGGACTCGGGCTCGCGCTCGCGCTCGGCGCGGGGGTGCTGCTCGGCTTCGGGCTGGCGCTCGGGCGCGGCTTGGCCTGACCCGGAGCGACGAACTTGGAGTCGACCGCCCTGGCGATCGCCTCGCGCGCCTTGGCTTGGTCCGCGTTCGGATCGGACTTCAGGACCGCGCCGAGGATCGCGCTGATGAGGCCGTCGCGCGTCTTGCCCTTGGCGAGCGCGAGGTCGGCGAGGCTCTTCCCGTCGCGGTGGGTCCTCGCGATCTCGTCCGCCGGAACGCCGAGGTAGTCCATGGCCGCCTTCACGGCGCCCTTGCTCAGCTGATGGAGTGCGGCGCGCGCCGGCTTCACCGGGCTGGCAGGCCGGCGTTCGCTCTTCAGCGCCTCGAGGATCGCGGTCTTCTGCGCGGCGGTGATCGTGCCGACCGCGACGAGCCGGTCGAGCACGGAATCGAGGTCGGCCGCCGCGGGCTTGGCGCGGGGCCCCTGCCGGCGCTTCCCATCGCGCTCGTCCTGCTCGTCCCGCGCGTCCACGTCGTCGCCCATGAACCGGGCGAAGAAGACGGCGCGCTCCTCGGACACCGCGCGCGAGGGCCCCTGGTCCTCGACGGTGAGGTGGGTCGGCGAAGCCGCCAGCGAGATCGCCCCGGTCAGCATGGCGCCGAGCGCTCCGGCCGTGACCGCGATGAGCAGCGAGCGAACCAGATGCACCGAGCCCTCCCAGCACGCGACCGCACCCGGTCGCGTAGCCCGATTCACGGGACGTCCATGGCGTAACGCGGAGTGCTCCCCGGTGCTACGGGTGGGGGGTGTCGGCCCGGCATCGACGCGTGGTGAGGCCGGGTCGGAGTCCGTCGTCGCCCTAGCGGCCGAACGCCTTGCGCACGGCATCGCGGGCGCCATCCGCCCCGAGACCCGCTCCGACGTACGAGTCGCCGATGCGGATCTCGAAGTGCAGGTGCGCGCCGCCCTCCGGGTATCCGGACGAGCCCACCCGTCCGATGACGGTGGTCTCGTCGACCGGATCGCCCCGCTTGAGCGGTGCGACCGCCGACAGGTGCGCGTAGCGGGTGACGACTCCGTTGCCGTGGTCGATCCAAACCTGTCGTCCGCGGATCAGGTCGAGGACGAGCTCCGGGGTGTAGCCAAGGCGCCGGGCGTTGTCGAGAGCGGCGTTGCGCGCGGGCTCGCTCCAGTCCTCGAACGCGTAGTCGATGCGCGACACCGTCCCGGTCGCGGCCGCGTACACCGGGGTGCCCACGGCGAACGGGAAGTCGACGCCCTCGTGAAAGCCGCCGCGGTAGAAGCGCGCTGATCCGGGAAGGAGCTCGGGCGCCGCCGGAACCACGCCGCCCTCGATCGGCACGCGAAAGCGCGTCACGCGAGGGATCGGCGCCGCCGCAGCCGCGGGACCGTCCGCCTCGACGACCGCCCCGGCGCCCGCCAGCGCGTATGGCGCCGCGGCCTGATCCGCAGGGGGCGATGCCGCTGACGCCGGCGCCGCCGGGGCCGGGGGCTGTGCGGTGATGGCCAGGAACGCGGCGACGGCGGCGAGTACGGCGAGGAGTCGCACCCGGCCAGCCTAGCCGGGAGGAGTACACTGGTCGTCAGCGCCCCACCTTTAATGACCGGTCCTGCGAGGCCGGGAAGGAGAGCGGTCGCTTGGCCACGCTGCTCGGCACCGACGACGTTCGGCGCGCCATCGCGCGGATCGCCCACGAGATCGTGGAGCGCGACCGCGACCTCCCCGGCATCGCCCTCATCGGTATCCGCTCGCGCGGCGACGTCCTTGCCGCGCGCCTGCGCGACGCGATCCGCGCGAACGAAGGGGTCGAGGTGCCGCTGGGCCTGCTCGACATCACCCTCTACCGCGACGACCTCACGCGCATCGGCTACACGGCGCAGGTGAAAGAGACGAGGATCCCGTTTTCCGTCGACGGCCGGACGGTGGTGCTCGTCGACGACGTGCTGTTCACCGGCCGCACCGTGCGCGCCGCCCTCGACGCGCTGACCGACTACGGACGCCCACGTGCGATCCGGCTCGCGGTCCTCGTGGACCGCGGCCATCGCGAGCTGCCGATCCGGGCCGATTTCGTCGGCAAGAACGTCCCAACCGCACTGGGTGACGACGTCCGCGTCCGCCTCGCGGAAGCGGACGGCCTCGACTGCGTCGAGATCTCGAAAGCGGGAGGAGCGGCATAAATGAGGATGAGCGAGGAGCGGCCTTGCGGCGACGAGCGAATTCGAGCCGGAGGCGGCGCGGCGCGTGCGCCGCGGGTCGGACGATGAGCGATGTGAGCTGGAGCCGGCGGCATGTGCTCGCGGCCGACGATTGGACGAAGGAGGAGATCGAGCTCGTTCTGGACACGACCCAGCCGATGCTCGAGGTCCTCTCGCGCCCGATCCGCCGCGCCCCCCCGCTGCGGGGCCGCACGGTGATCCTGTACTTCTCCGAGGCGTCCACGCGCACGCGCGTCTCGTTCGAGATCGCGGCGAAGACGCTCTCCGCAGACGTGGTGAGCATCAGTGCGTCGGGGTCGTCGGTCGAGAAGGGCGAATCGCTCCTCGACACCGTCCGCACGCTCGAGGCGCTCGGCGGCGACATCGTCGTCATGCGGCACGCCTCCTCGGGCGCGCCGTACTTCGTCGCGCAGCGCTGCAACGCCGCCGTCATCAACGCGGGCGACGGCTGGCACGCGCATCCCACCCAGGGGCTGCTCGACGCGTACACCCTGCGGCGCGCGCTCGGGTCACTCGACGGGCGGCGCATCGTGATCGCGGGCGACGTCCTCCACAGCCGCGTGGCGCGCTCGGACATCGAGACCTTCGTCCCGCTGGGCGCGCGCGTCACGCTGTCCGGCCCGCCCACGCTCATGCCGCCGGCCTGGCTGCGCGGCGGGGCGCCGAAAGGCGTCGAGCTCGAGCCCGACCTCGATCGTGCCCTCGACGGCGCCGACGCGGTGATCGCGCTGCGGCTGCAGCGCGAGCGGCAGGACGCGGGGCTCATCCCGTCGCTCCGCGAATACACCAGGGTCTGGGGCCTCACCGAGGGGCGGGTGGCGCGGATGCGCGACGGGGCGCCGGTGCTGCATCCGGGCCCGATGAACGAAGGCATCGAGATCGAGCCGGCCGTCGCGCACGGCCCGCGCTCGCTCATCGAGTCGCAGGTGACCAACGGCGTGGCCGTCCGCATGGCGCTCCTCTACCTGGTCGCGACCGGCGAAGCGGCGAGCGCCGGAGAGCGGGCGCCGTCCCTGGAGGCGGTGGCGTGAAGTACGAAGGGGTTCGCCGGATCGATCCGGCCACCGGCACGGAGACGATCGAGGATCTGGTGGTGGAGGGCGGCCGCCTCCGCCGCGCACCGTCGAAGGCACGCGGCGGATCGCTGCTCCTCGCGCCCGGGTTCGTCGACCTCCACGCGCACCTGCGCGAGCCCGGGTTCGAGGTCTCCGAGACGGTGGCCTCCGGCGCGCGCGCGGCGCTCGC
>VGPA01000052.1 GCA_016875665.1 Chloroflexota bacterium
GACGGCGGTGCGCGGATCGCCTACGTCACCGAGCGCCGCGCGCATCTCGAGGACGTGTACCTGCGCGTGGTCGAGGGCCGCTCGTGAGCCTCGCGCGCACACCGGAGCGCGGCACCATCGTCCGCACGATCTGCGTGCGCGAGTGGCGCGAGGCGCTGACCAACCGGCTCCTGGTGGGCATGACGTTCCTGCCGCCCGCGGTGATCCTCGTCGTGGGCATCGCCCTCGTGGCGGTCGCGGCGCGCAACCCGCCGAGCGAGCGCGACGTCCAAGCCATCTACGCCGCCGCGCCCGCCACCGTGGGCCTCGACCCCAAGGAGGCGGTGCAGGGGCTCATCGCGACCTACTTCCTGATCCTGTTCATGATGATCCCGACCGTCGTCCCGCTGACCATCGCGGTGTATTCGGTGATCGGTGAGAAGAGCGCGCGCACGCTCGAGCCGCTGTTGGCGACCCCGACCGGCGTGGGCGAGCTGCTCCTGGCGAAGAGCCTCGCCTCGGCGACTCCGGCGGTCGCGGTGACCTGGCTCGCGTACGCGCTCTATCTCCTCGCCGTCGGCGCGCTCGGCAGCCGCGCCGCCGTCGCGGCGGTGACCGCGCCCGGCTGGATCCTGGCGATGGCCGTGATGGTGCCCTTGCTCACGTTGCTCTCCGTGAACCTCGGGATCCTCATCTCCACACGGGTGAACGACGTGCGCGTCGCGCAGCAGATCGGCGGGCTGATCGTCGTGCCGGTCCTCGGCGTCGGCATCGCGCAGATCTCCGGCCGCGTGGTGTTGAACGGCGAGGCCTTCGTGCAAACCGCGCTCTTCCTGCTCCTCGCCGACATCGCCGTGTTCGTCGCGGCCCGCGTCGCCTTCCAGCGGGAGAACATCCTCGTGCGGTGGCGCTAAGGCGTCACCGAGCGGATCGGGGTCGACAGCCGCGGCGCGATCACGCGCGGCAGCGCGCGGGTCTCGTTGCCGCCGTACGTGCGGGGCCCCGCGATGCCCACGCCCATCGTCGTGATCGGGCTGACCTGCACCTCGCCCTCGCGGACCACCAACTCGAGGCGGTAGCCGCCGGAGGACCTGGGGGCGACGATCGACGTGAAATACACGCCGCCTTCGCGCTCGGCGCTCATCTCGCCGAGCGGCGAGCTGCCTTCGCCGACGATCCGGCCCGACGCGTTCTCGAGGAAGCGGTAGCCGAGAGTGAGGGTGCACGCCTTCCCCCGCCCCGCGGCGGTCGGGAACTGTGCCACCTGCACCATCGTCGCCTCGCCCATGTGCATGCGGGTCGAGAGCTTCATCACGGTGGTCATGAGGTAGACCGGGTGCACGCGCAGCGTGGTGGTGACCGTGGCCACGCCGAGCGGACCGAGGGCGAGGCCGTTCGCGTCCGCCAGGCCGATGCGCAGCGTGTGATCGCCGAGCTGGGCCGGAACCTTCACTGGGAGGCTCACCTCGAAGCTCTGCCCGGGGTTCGCGCCGAGCTGCGTCGGATGCGGCGCCGCGCTCAGGCCGAGCAGCTTCCCCGACGCGTCGCGGATGTCGTAGACGACGTTCACCGCCTGCGGCCCGCGGGCGGTCCACGGGCGGACGCCCGCGTTGGTCAGGCGGAACGTGACCACCTCGGTCGCGCCCACGTCCGCCGGATAGACCTTGTTCACCGCGTAGCGCGCGTTGGTGGGGAGGTCGAGGACCGCGGAGTAGACGGCCGAGCCCACGCTGGCGATCAGCTGGTTCGCGGGCTCCTCCCAGGTGTCCCAGGTCATCGCGACGACCACCTTGGGGCCGCGCGGGGTGAACACGATGCCCGCGTCGTGGATCAGGCCGAGGAGGTTGCCGGTCTTGTGCGCGACCGCCGCTCCTGCGGGCAGGAACGACGGCAGCCGGTCGTTGATGCGCTGCCGCTGGAGCCGCTCGAGCATCCGCTCCGAGGCGGCGGCGGACACGAGCTGGCGCCTCGCCATGGCCAGGAAGAGTTCCGCGACCGCGCGCGGCGTGGCGACGCTGTCCTCCGCCGAGGTCTCGGCGATGCGGAGTCGTTCGATCCGGTTCGCTTGCAGGGTCGCGTTGATCGCGGGCCCGCCGAAGAGGTGCCAGAACGCGAGCGCCGCGCCGTTGTCGGAGTACGTGATCATCGCCTCGAGCGCTTGGTCGATGGTCAGCGTCGTGCCGGCCTCGAAGAACGACCCGTCCTCGGTGATGTCGTCGTCCTGGATCGTGATGCGGTCTCGGTAGGCGAGCGTGCCGGCCTCCACGAGCGCCTCCGCGTGAAGCATCACCGCCACCTTGTACAGGGAGGCCGTGATCACCTCGGTGTCCGCGTTCGTGGCGTACAGCGGCTGCGGCGTGAGCGGATCGACCACGAGGATGCCCGCCTTGCCCTCGAACGACGCGACCAGCTCGCCGAGCGACCGCGCGAGCGCCGCCGTGTCCGCTTGTGCGACGGACCCGGTCGTCGGCAGGCCGGCGATCACGAGCACGGCGACCAGCACGATCCGCGCCGCCGAGCTCATCGCGAGGCGCCGAGCGCGGCGTCGGTGGCGGCGGTGCCCAGCCGGACCATCTCGCGGTAGCCGGCCGGCGTCTCGTCCTCGAACCCGAGGAGATGCAGCGCGCCGTGCGCGGCGAGGAACGCTACCTCGCGCAGGAGCGGGTGCTTGCGGCGGCGAGCCTGCCGCTCGGCCTGCGCCGCGCTGATCACGATGTCGCCGAGCTCGAGCGCGCCGTCGACGTCGCGCTGGAGGCGCGCGACCGCGGCGGCGCCCTTCGTGCCGCGGCGCAGCCGCTGCCCGAACGACAGCACGTCGGTCGTCTTGTCCGTGCGGCGGTGCCGCCGGTTCAACGCGCGCATCTCGGCGTCCCCTACGAACGCGATGGCGAGCATGGCGTCCCGCGGGAGCGTACCCGCGCTGCCCGTCAGAAGCGAGGCTCTGACGGCGCGGCGCACGGGCGCGAGATCACAGGGCGCGCTACCGAGAACGCTGATCCGCATCGGGCAGGAAGGGCGTCCGCGCCGCGGGACGGAGGACGGCGATCCGGTCCTCCAGATACGGGATCCGCTCGTGGTACACGCCGGCGAGGAGCTCGCAGAAGGCGACCTTGATGCGCTGGACGTCGCGCAGCGTGAGGTCGCACTCGTCCAGCTGCCCGTCCGCGACCCGTTCGGCGACGATCTTCTCGACCATCGCGCGGATCGTGTCGGCGTTCTTGACGTCGAGCGATCGCACGGACGCCTCGGTGCCGTCGGCGAGCATCACGATCCCCGCCTCACGGGTCCGCGGCTTGGGGCCGGGGTGGCGGAACGCGCTCTCCTCCGCCTGACCGCGCGCCTGCGCCACCTGGAAGAAGTAGCGCATGACGCTCGTCCCGTGGTGGCCGGGGATCATCTCGCGGATCTCGGTCGGCAGGTTGTACCGATCGGCGAGCGCGAGGCCGTCGCGGATGTGGGCGGTGACGATGCCGGCGGAGACGAGCGGGTCCAGCTCGTCGTGCGGATTCGTCCCGGTCTGGTTCTCGATGAAGGCGCTCGGGTTCCGCATCTTGCCGATGTCGTGGTAGTAGGCGCCGACGCGCGCCACGAGCGGATCGGCCCCGATCACCTCGGCGGCGCGTTCGGCGAGGTTCGCGACCAGGAGCGAATGGTGGTACGTGCCGGGCGTGCGCAGCAGGAGCTGCCGCAGGAGCGGATGGTTGGGGTCGCCGAGCTCGCGCAGCTCGAAGACGGTGGTGATGCGGAAGAGATGGCCGAGCAGCACCACGCCGCCGAACGACAGAATGCCGGCGCCGATGCCGCTCGCGACCGCCGCCGCGCCGAGCTGGAGCGCGCCGAGCACGTCGGTGGTCCGTTCGACCAGCAGGAACGCGACGATCACGCCGGCGCTGCCCGCGGCGACGGCGACCGACGCCATCGCGAACTCGCGCGTCGTCGCGCCACGGCGGAGGATGCCCATTCCGAGCAGGGCGGGCACGAGCACGTACGCGACGAGCTCGACCTGGCCGCCCATGATCCCCACGTTCAGCGCGAGCGCGATCTGCGTCGCGAGCGCCGCGCGGCCGCCCGCCAGGACGGTGAGCATCATCGCCATCGCCGCGTACGGCGCGACGTACGCGGCGAGGGCATGGCCGGGCACCAGGATCCGCGCCGCGGCGGTGGCGGCGACGAGCGAAAGGCCCACCAGGAGGACGCGCCGGTCGTCGGCCCAAGCGTCCCCGGCATACCGGGCGAAGAACAGCGCGAGGACGCCGGAGCACAGGAGCGCCCAGAGCACGAGGCCGAACGCCCCGCGCCAGTCGAAGCCGGGATTCACGAGCCCGAGCGCGCGGAGCTTCTCGACGTCCTGCGCGGTGACGACCGCGCCCTCGCGCACGATCACCTCACCCGACGCGACGCGCACCTCCACCGGGACGATCGAGGCGCGGGCCGCCGCCTGCGCGGCGGCCGTGGCGGCCTGGTCGAACGTGGCGTTGGCGTGGAGATGGGAGCGCAGGACCTCGGTCGCGACGCGCCGCTGCCGGTCGCTCCACACGGCGGGGAGCGCCTTCGGCACCTCGGATCGCGCGAGGTCGACCTGCTCGGGGCGGATGTCCTGCGCGTACATGGAGCGCAGCAGGTTCTCGAGGTCCTTGACCATCACGTCCCACTCGGCGACGGGCATCTCCACGACGTCGACGGCCGTCGGCTGCGTGAGCGCGATCTCCGGGAGTCGCCCGAGCGCCGCGACCTTGGCGTCGCGCGCTTGGCTCGAGTCACGCACGCGGGCCAGCGCCGCGATCTCGCTGCCGAGCTTCACGGTCTCATTGGCCACCGCGGCGCTGTTGCGCGCGTACTGCCGCGGCACCGCCGTGACCGCCCGCTCGCGCTCGGCGGCGGTGAGCGATTCCGAGATGAAGACCACCGACCGCGCGGCCTTCACCTGGCGATCCGCGACCATGCCCGTGCCGTAGGTGACGACCGCGGGCGGTGTGAGGAGCAACGCGATCGCCGAGAACAGCCCGGCGACGAGGGCGAACGCGCCGATCCGCCACCGCTCATCCGTGTGGATGAGCGCGCTCAGGCTCTCGCGCTGCCGGACGATCTCCAGCCGCCGCGCGATCATCCTGTCCCCCTCGGCTTCGCCGAGGAGTCGGCTCCGCCCGGGCCTTCGTCTCTCGCGCCTGCTTGTTCGCGCCGCTGGTGGCTGTCGTACGCGCGCACGATGCGCGCGACCAGCTCGTGCCGCACGACGTCGCGGTCGTCGAAGTCGACGAAGGCGATGCCCTGCACGTCGCGGAGGATCTCGCGCGCGGCCACCAGCCCGCTCTTCTCGCCGGCCGCGAGGTCGACCTGCGTGATGTCGCCGGTGACCACCGCCTGCGAGCCGTAACCGAGCCGGGTGAGGAACATCTTCATCTGAACCATCGTGGCGTTCTGGCCTTCGTCGAGGATGATGAACGCCTCGTTCAGCGAGCGGCCGCGCATGAACGCCAGCGGCGCGACCTCGATCTCGCCGCGCTCCTGCGCCCGCGAGAGGCGCTCCGGCGGCATCAGCTCGTACAGCGCGTCGTGCAGCGGGCGGAGGTACGGATCGATCTTGTCCTCGAGGCCGCCGGGCAGGAACCCGAGCCGCTCGCCAGCCTCGACCGCGGGGCGCGTGAGGATGAGGCGGGCGACCTTGCGGTCGCGCAGCGCCGCGACGCCCAGCGCGACCGCGAGGTACGACTTGCCGGTGCCGGCCGGGCCCGTGGCGAAGACCAGGTCGTGCCGGCGGATCGCGTCGACGTAGCGGCGCTGGTTTTCCGACTGCGGCGTGACGCGCTTCCCGCGCACCGTCGTCGCGATGAGGTCGCGCAGCTCCTCCGCCGGTGCGACGGGCGCCTCCTTGGCGTCGCCGATGAGCCGGTCGAGCGCCGGCTTCCGCAGGTGCTCGTCGCGGGTCGTGAGGCTGCGCATGGCGCCGACGAGCTCGCCGACGCGAGCGACGGCCGCGGGCTCGCCGGTGATGCGGAGCTCGGCACCGCGGGACACCATCTTCACGCCGAACTCACGCTCGATTCGGTCGATGTTGGCTTCGTTGTCGCCGGCGATGAACATCATCTCGTCCTGGTCGGGGATGAGAATGGTCATTTGGCGCGCGCTGCTCATCCCTTGAGCAGCTCCGCGACCACCTGCGACACGGCCTTCCCATCCGCCTGATCCTTCAGCACGGCCATCACCTTCGGCATGACTTTGCCCATCTCACGCGGACCGGAGGCGCCGGTTTCGGCGATCACGCGTCGCGCGATCTCGCGGATCGCCTCGGCGTCGACCTGCTTGGGCAGGTACTCCTCGATCACCGCGAGCTGCGCGCGCTCGCGCGCGGCGAGCTCGGTGCGCCCTCCGGTATCGAACGCTTCGATCGAGTCGCGCCGCATCTTGGCCTGCTTGCGCAGGACGTCGCGGACGCCCTCCTCGTCCAAGGGCTGCGGGCGTCTGCGGACTTCCTCGTTTTTCACGGCGGCCAGCACGAAGCGCAGCGTGTCACGCCGGTTCTCGTCCTTGGCCTTGACCGCGGCGATGGCATCCCGCTCGAGCGTCTCGAGCAGGGGGATGCCGCCTAGCGCTTGCGCCGCTTGGCTTCCTTCCGCTTGCGGCGCTGGGCGGGCCGCTCGTAGAACTCGCGGCGCCGCGCCTCCGCCAGGATGCCGGCCTGCTGGATCTTCTT
The DNA here is from genome assembly GCA_016875665.1 of Chloroflexota bacterium. Taxonomy (GTDB): domain Bacteria; phylum Chloroflexota; class Limnocylindria; order P2-11E; family P2-11E; genus SHYN01. Next base: position 6,671 of record VGPA01000052.1, read on the forward strand.
GTTGAAGCGGCGCAGAGCGGCCTCGAAGGATTCGCCCTCGCCGATGATCACTTCGGACACTGTGTCGGGATCGTCACCCGCCCCTCTGACCAAAATCGTCGGGCGGCCCAGCCGCGCTGGTCCGCCCGTCGCGCGTCGGGAAAGAAGCGAATCATAGGGCTGCGCGCGCGCCTCGAGTTCGATAAAGATGTGCGTCTGTATCAACCAGGCGGCCAGCCGAGTGGCCGGCCGGCCAGAACGTGCAGGTGCAGATGGCCCACCGACTGGCCGGCGTCCCGGCCGCTGTTCACCACGACCCGGAAACCGCCTGTCCCGCCCTCGCGGCCGACCGCGGCAGCGGCCGCCAGCACCCGCCCGAGCGCCTCCGCGTCGGCCGCATCCGCAAGCGACGCCACGTGCGCCTTCGGGACGACGAGCACGTGGAACGGCGCCTGGGGATTGGTGTCGTGGAACGCGAGCGTGTGCTCGTCCTCGCGCGCCACCCGCGCCGGGATCTCCCGACGGACGATCCGGCAGAAGAGGCAGTCCTCGGAGCTCATCCTGCGCGCAGCTTGCGTTTCTGCTCGTAGAGGAGCGCGTCGGCTCGTGCGAGCACGGCGGAAGCGGTCTCGTTCGGGCGGCGCGAAACGTGGCCAAGGCTCACCGAGCAGCGCTGGTTGGGATCCTCCGCGCGCCAGCGCCGCAGCCGGTCGCGCACGCGGCCCGCGACGCCGGTGGTCACGACCTCCCCAGCGTCGGGCAGCAGAACGACGAACTCGTCGCCCCCGATGCGAGCGACCACGTCATCCGGCCGCACCGCGGCCCGCACGGTCTGCGCGAAGCCGCGCAGTGCGGAGTCGCCCGCCGCGTGGCCGTAGGTGTCGTTGATCTTCTTCAGCCCGTCGGCATCGAGCGCGATGACGCCGTACGCGGCCCGGCCCGCGTGCAGCGACGCGAGCTCGAGGTCGAGCTTCCGCCGCGTGCCCACCCCGGTGAGCGTGTCGGTGTCCGCGGCCGCCTCCGCGGCCCGGCGCTGGCGCTCGCTCGAGTCGGAGCTCGCTGAGCGAGGTCCACACGACCGCGGTGAGCACGGTGGTCGCGCCGAGCGTCGCGACGGCGAGCTCAACCTCGCGCGGGTAGAGGCCCGCCCCTGCACCGGCGCGCGCGAGGATCGCCATGAGCACGGGACTCGCCGCGGCGATCGGGACCATTCGCTGCGCCGCGTCGCCCCCGATGCTCTCGGCCGCGAGGATGCGCGCGAGGCCCGCGGAGGGATTCGCGATCAGGACCGCGAATGCGAGCAGCACCACCGCCACGGCGGTGTGGAGCGCCACCGTGCCGAAGACCCTCGTGGCGTAGAGGCTCGTCGGCCCGAGCAGGTAGCCCAGGAGCGCGACGCCCATGAGCGCGCCGGCAACGAGCACGAGGCACTCACCGACGACCCGTCGCCGTCCGGACAAGCGGAGCAGAGCGACTCCGCACCCGATCAGCGTGAACGACGTCGCGGTGGCGGGCGCCATGCGGCCCGGGAACAACGGGCTCTTGGGGTCGGCGAACAGAATCTGGTCGATGCCGAAGTCCGCGTGCAGGTAGAACTGGGCGAGCGTCGCGATGCCGAGCGCCGCCGCCGCGAGCGCCAGCGCGGTGCCCGCGCGCTCGATCGCGGTCACCCCGCGCACGGTGAGCATCCAGGTCGCGGCTCCGAGCAGGACGAGCCCGAAGGCGGTGTTGGCCTTCATCGTGGGAAGGCCCGGCAGCAGGCTCACGATCGCCCCGTTGCCGAGCGCCCACCCTCCCAGCACGAGGAGCCCGATGGCTACCGCGAGGAGGCTGGCCACGCGCGAGAGGCCGCGCAGCCGGCGCAGGCGCCCGCGCGCCATGCGCCCGGTGTCGGCGCCGCCAGCACGCAGCACGGAAGTGAAGCCTATCCAGTCAGTCGA
>VGPA01000053.1 GCA_016875665.1 Chloroflexota bacterium
GCGCTCCTCGGAAGCCGCGAGCCGCGGGCGCGCCCGCTCCCGCCGCTCCGCGATGACGTCGCGCCACTTCGGCTTGCGCGACGGCGCGAGCTTGTCGATGAGTGCCTTCAGCGCGGACTTCGCGTCGGCGACGATGCCCACCGTCGTCACGACGTTCTTGCCGATCTGCGTGGGGTCGATGTCGATATGGATGATCCGCGCCTTCGGGGCGAACGCGGAGATCTTGCCGGTGACACGGTCGTCGAAGCGGATGCCCACCGCGAGGATCACGTCGGCGTCGTTCACCGCGCGGTTGGTCGGCGCGTTGCCGTGCATGCCCAGCATGCCCCCGGCAAGCGCATGGTCCTCAGGGAAGCCGCCGATGCCGAGCAGCGTCATGGCGACCGGCGCGTCCAGCCGCTCCGCGATCGTGCGCAGCTCGGCGTGCGCCGACGCGAGCCGGACGCCGTGGCCGGAGATGATCAGCGGCTTCTGCGCCGCCGCGAGCAGCTCGGCCGCCCGCGTGATCTCGATCGGGTCCGGGTCGACGGACTGGCGCTTCCACGTCCAGGTCTCGTTCGATATCGGGGCGGTGCCGTTCAGAACGTCCTTCGGGATGTCCACGAGCACGGGGCCTGGGCGGCCCTGGTGCGCGACCTCGAACGCCCTGAGGATCGTCGGAATGATGTCCTCGGTCTTGCGCACCAGGTACGCGTGCTTCGTGACCGGCATGACCACGCCGAGCACGTCGGTCTCCTGGAACGCGTCGCGCCCCATGACCGCCGTCGCGACCTGCCCGGTGATCGCCACCATCGGGATCGAGTCCATCATCGCGTTCGCCAGGCCGGTGACGAGGTTCGTCGCGCCGGGCCCGCTCGTCACGAGCACGACGCCGGCGCGTCCGGTGGCGCGGGCGTAGCCGTCGGCCATGTGGGTGGCGCCCTGCTCGTGGCGGACGAGGATGTGGCGAAGGCCGGGGTGGTCGGGGAGGGCGTCGTAGATCGGCAGCGACGCGCCGCCTGGGTAGCCGAAGATCACGTCCGCGCCGGCGCGCTCGAGCGCGACGCAGACGAGATCCGCGCCCCGCGCGGTCTGCTTTTCATTCGCGGTCGGTGACCCGACGATCGTCGCCATGCCCGCACCCCTTTGGAGAACAAAAGAGCCTCCCGATTTGGGAGGCTTCCTTGCTCGCCGTTTTGTTCGCGAAGTGGCTCTGCCGCTAGCCTCCCACGTCGTGGCGCGTCCCCGGAAGTACGAGGACGAGACCAAGGCCCGTAAGAAGGAGACCGCGTTGCATGTCGGATGAGGTTATCCGTCCGCATCGCACGGTGTCAACGAATCTGCTCAGCAAATCCGCAGGTCCCGAGGACCGGACGAACAGTTGCACCGTCGAAGGCCGAGCCGGTGCGCGACCGTTCTCCGAAGCAGCCTCCAAGCGGCCGCCTGATAGTCTGCATAGCTCATGGACGCGACGACCCTTGGTGACGGCCGCCCTCCGGTCGAGATCGACGAGCTCGACGCCCGGATCCTCGACCTCCTGCGCGGCGACGCGCGCCTTTCCGCCCGGGCGGTCGCCAAGAGCGTGGGCCGCTCGCCCGGCGCGGTCCTCGAGCGCATCAGCCGCCTCGAGCGCGAAGGGGTCATCCGCGGCTACAGCGCGACGGTCGATCCCGAGCGCATCGGCATGGGCATGCTCGCGATCGTCGGCGTGCAGGCCGCGCACGACTTCTCGCTCGCGGCCATGATCGACCACCTCCTGCGGGTCCCCGAGTGCGAGCGCATCTTCGTCGTCACGGGGGCGTGGGACCTGCTGGTCCATTTGCAGGTCCGCGACCAGCACCACCTCGCCGAGGTGATCTTCGGCGAGGTCTGGAAGGCGGCGGGCTTCCGCCACAGCGAGACGATGATCTGCCTTCAGCAGCGGGCGCCCGCCGCGGCGCGTCCGCTTTCCCGCGGAGCGATCGAGCCCGACCTGGAGGAGGCGGCCGACGATGGCACGCCGACCGGAAGGTGAGAGTGCCATGCCGCCCAAAGCCGTGACGCACAAGAGCATGCCCCACGGGGCGTACCGTCCATTCGTCCCGCTCGAGAAGGGACTCCCCGACCGCACCTGGCCCAACAAGCGCATCGAGAAGGCCCCGATCTGGTGCTCGGTCGACCTGCGCGACGGCAATCAAGCGCTGATCGACCCGATGGACCCCGCACGCAAGCTGCGGATGTTCCAGGCGCTCGTCGCGATGGGCTTCAAGGAGATCGAGGTCGGCTTCCCCTCCGCGTCGCAGCCGGACTTCGACTTCATTCGCCAGCTGATCGAGGGGGACCTCATCCCCGAGGACGTCACGATCCAGGTGCTCGTGCAGTGCCGCCCCGAGCTGATCGAGCGCACCTACGAGTGCCTGAAGGGCGTGCGCGCGGCGATCGTCCACTTCTACAACTCGACGTCCGTCCTCCAGCGCCGCGTCGTGTTCCGGTCGGAGAAGCCGGGCATTACGTCACTCGCGGTCGACGCGGCCAAACTCTGCAAGATGCTCGAGCCGAAGCTCGCCGGCTCGCGGATTCGCTACGAGTACTCGCCCGAGTCCTTCACGGGCACCGAGCCCGAGTACGCGCTCGAGATCGTGCACGCGGTGATGGACGTGATCAAGCCGACCAAGGCCGTGCCGCTGATCGTCAACCTGCCCGCGACCGTGGAGAACTACACCCCGAACGTCTACGCGGACGTCATCGAGTGGTGCCACCGCAACCTCAAGAACCGCGACACCGTGATCCTGTCGCTGCACCCCCACAACGACCGGGGCACCGCGGCTGCGGCCGCCGAGCTCGCGCAGATGGGCGGCGCGCAGCGTGTCGAGGGCACGCTGTTCGGCAACGGCGAGCGCACCGGCAACGTCGACATCGTCACGCTGGCGCTCAACCTGTTCAGCCAGGGCGTCGACCCGTGCCTGGACATCAGCGAGATCGACGACCTGCGCCGCGTCGCCGAGTACGCCAACCGTCTGCCCATCCACCCGCGCCACCCGTACGTCGGCGAATTCGTGTACACCGCGTTCTCGGGATCTCATCAGGACGCGATCAAGAAGGGCTTCGAGGCCCTCACCACGGACCCCGGCGAGGTCTGGGAGGTGCCCTACCTGCCGATCGACCCCAAGCACGTCGGCCGCACCTACGAGGCGGTGATCCGCGTGAACAGCCAGTCCGGGAAGGGCGGCGTCGCCTACATCATGAAGGCCGAGCACGGCCTGGACCTGCCCCGCCGCCTCCAGATCGAGTTCTCCTCCTCGATCCAGAAAATCACCGAGGACAGCGGCACCGAGATCACGCCGGAAGAGATGTGGCGGGCCTTCTCCAGGGACTACCTGCCTGAATCGCCGTCGATCCGCCTCGTGTCGTACGAGACGCAGACCACGCTCGAGGGTGCCTCCATTCGGGCCCGGCTGCACCTGGACGGCGAGCCGCGCTTCGTGAGCGGCGAGGGCAACGGCCCGGTCGCGGCGCTCGTGCACGCGCTCAAGCACGACCTCGGCGTGGACCTGGAGGTGCTCGACTTCGCGGAGCACGCCGTGACCGCGGGCACCGACGCGACCGCCGTCGCGTACGTCGAAGCGAAGGATCCGGGCGGACGCGTGCGCTGGGGCGTGGGCATGGACAACAGCATCCTCACCGCCTCGCTGCGGGCCGTGCTGAGCGCGGTCAATCGGCTGCGGAAGACCTGAGCGGGGCGTCGGCCGGGGCCGCCGGGCGCGGGTCCCGGCTCACCAGGAAGCCGAGGACGAGGATCGCGGTGATGACGATCCCGCCGAGAACCATGAACGTCGTGGCCGCGGTGATGGCGTCGGCCACGAAGCCGATGGGCAGCGCCATGAGCGGTATGAGGCTCCACGTCATCATGAGGATGCTCATCATCCGCCCGTAGTACTCGGGCCGCATCGCGGTGAGCATCGCCGTCATGTTGCCGCTCATGTACACCGTCTGGAGCATGCCGAGGGCGAACATCGCGCCAAGCGCACCCGTGTAGCCCCACGTGCGCGCGCCGAACCCCACCCCGATGAGGGCGAGGCCGGACAGGACGCCGCTCGCCACCTGCACGGCGAGGCGTCGCGTGGCCGATGGGTACGTCGCCGCCACCAGCGAGCCGACGAGCGCGCCCACGCCGCCGGTCCCCACGAGCAGTCCCAGGCGGTCCGGCGGCAGCAGCAGCTCGTCCTTGACGAAGCCGGGGAGCAGGTTGTTCATGGGCATCATGAAGAGCATCGGCACGATGCCGATGATCAGCAGGACCAGCAGCATGCGGTCCGCCATCAGGTAGCGGAGCCCTCCCACGATCTCGGCCCGCATGCCGCGCCGGCCTCCCGGGCCGACGGCCACGATCCCGCGCCGGAGGCGCCAGACCGCGCTCATCGTCAGCGCGTAGATGAGCGCGATCGTGAAGTACACCGTTTCCACGCCGGGACCGGCGAGCAGCAGGCCGGCGAGCGCCGGCGCGATCGGCCGCGCGGCGTTGGCGGTCGCATTGTTCAGCGCGACGGCGCCGCCGAGCTCGGCCTGCGTGACGAGCTGCGGCAGCAGCGACATCTGGGTGGGCATGCGGAAGGTCATCACGGAGACCTGCGCGATGCTGATCACGAACAGCAGCGGGAAGGTCATCAGCCCGATGAACACGAGCATGCCCGTCGTGAGCGAGAGGCCGCCGGCGAGGAACTGCGTGAGCAGCAGGAGGCGGCGCTTGTCGGAGCGGTCCGCCGCGGCCCCGCCGACGAGCGAGAGCAGGAGCATCGGGATGCCGGTGGCGAGGCCCAAGAAGCCCACGGCCGCGTAGCTGCCGGTCAGCTGGTAGGCGAGATAGCCGTTCGCGAGGATCTGCATGCCGAAGCCCATGTTGGAGGCGAGGGTGGCGGTGAGGAGGATGCGGAAATTCTGGTTCCCGAGCAGGGAGAATCCGCTGCGCAGTGACAGGCGCTCGCGACCCGCCGACGGGACGGGACTGCCGAGTGGCTGATACAACCTGGGCGAGGCTAGATCAGTGGCGCGACCGCTGCGTTAGCCTGCGATACGTTCGAGCACGGTTCCGTCGGCGCTGACGCGCACCGCGACCGGCACCACCGCGACGCCGTACTTGCGTGCGAGCTCGGGGCGCTTGGAGACGTCGACCGTGACCACGAGCCGGCCTTGCCCCCGGAGGTCCTCCTCGAGCCGGCGGCACTCGGTGCACAGCGGATGCGTGAACTCGACGACCGCACCGTCGGCGAGCGCTCCCACGTCAGCGGAATCCACCCGCTCGAGCAGGTGCGCCGTGATGCCGCGCAGCCGTGCGCCGATCTTGTAGACCTCGCAGCCCACGCACAGCCCCGTGGCCGCGGCGAGCCCCGCGAGGGTCGCCACGATCGCCGTGAGCAGGTTGCCCGCTCCGGCCAGCCCCGCCGCGTACGACAGGGTCGCCGCGCCGAGGAAGGCCACCCCCACGAGGTTCGCGAACCGCGGCGGCCGCGAGTCCTCGAGCGGCCCCTCACCGAAGCGGGGCTGGATCAGGCGGAAATACAGGTGGCAGGTCACGCACCAGGCACGGCCCAGCGTCAGCCCGAACGTGAGATGCAGGGTCAGCAGCGCGACGAGCGGCCACCAGCCCGTGGCGAGCGAGATCGCGGCGACGATCGCCAGGAACGCCTGGTTCGTGCGCGGCGCGCGCGCGTCGATGACGTCCGTGTCGAGCCACGGGTCGGCACGCCTGGAACTGGCCATGGTGGCGGTGGTGATCACCGGATATCCCTCCTGTCGTATGCGCGGGGACGGCCTGGGCGGCGGCGCGGTCGTTAGACCGGCACGACCGCCCGGAGACAGGAGCAGCGCAGCGCGCGCAGAGACATCCGCGCCAGTTTCCCATAAATGCCCGCCTCCGGCTAGAGCGGACGTTCTATGCGAGCATCCCGCCATGGGAAACACGCACAAGATCGCCGTGCTCGGCGGCGACGGTATCGGGCCGGAAATCACAGAGGCGACCCTGGCCGTCCTCGACGCCGCCGAGAAGAAGTACGGCTTCACCACCCAGCGCACGGCGATCCCATGGAACGGCGGGATGTACCTCCGCGGCGAGAGCGTCACGGGGGAGATGCTCGACACGCTCGCGCAGTACGAGGCGATCCTGTTCGGCGCCGTCGGACACCCCGAGGTGACCAGCGGCCGCCCGGAGCGCGACATCATCATCGGCATGCGCCGCCGGCTGGATATGTACGTGAATCTCCGGCCGATCGTGCTCTACCAGGATGCGATGACGCCGCTCAAGGGAAAGGCCGCGAAGGACATCGACTTCGTGATCGTCCGCGAGAACACCGAGGACCTCTACGCGAACGACGGCTGGCGGCGCTTCGAGGGCACGCCGCGCGAGGAGGTCCTCACGGAGCAGCGCTTCACCCGGCCCGGGATCGAGCGCATCATCCGCTATGGCTTCGAGGTGGCGCGCAGCCGCCCGCGTAAGAAGCTCACGCTGGTGGACAAGTCGAACGCCGTCCCGGTGATGGGGCTGATGCGCACGGTCCTGGCCGAGATCGGGAAGGAGTTCCCGGACGTCCAGTACGAGGCGGCGTACGTCGACGTGACCGCGATGTGGATGGTGCTCAAGCCGGAGCAGTACGACACGATCGTGACCACCAACATGTTCGGCGACATCCTCAGCGACCTCGCGGGCGGCCTCGTCGGCGGGATCGGCGTCGGCGCCTCGGGCAACATCCGCCCCGGCGCGACCTCGATGTTCGAGCCGATCCACGGCTCGGCCCCCAAGTACGCCGGACAGGGCGTCGCGAGCCCGGTCGGCACGATCGGCGCCCTCGCCATGCTGCTCGACCACGTCGGCGAACGCGAGGCAGGCGCGGCCGTCGACCGCGCGCTCCGCCGCTGCTTCGCTGACAAGCGCATCAAGGGCGTCGAGGCTGGGACTCACCGCACGAGCGAGGTCGCGCAGATGGTCGCGGCGACCGTCGCCGCAGGCTGAGCGCTGACGCGCGTGGACTGGGACGGGCGCGCGCAAACGGTCCTCGACCTGCTCTGCCGCATGGTGCCCGAGACCCTGCGCCCGATCGCGGAAGCGGCCGCCAGAGAAGAGAGCGAGATGGTCGCCGCCGAGCGCGGGGCCGCCGAGGTCGGCGACGCCGACGTGATCCACGGGTGGATTCGGGTGACCCCGCCGGAGCAGCGCAACAGCCTCGTCGCGATCATCGAGAACCTCGGCTACGACCCGGCCGAGTTCGCGGACCAGCTCGAGGACGCCGAGGAGTGGAACGACGAGGTGGACGACGACGGCCGAGACTGACAAGCGCGGCGGCGAAAGCCCGATGCTGCTCGCCCAGATCGAGGGCTTCCTGGCCATCGCGCGTCACGGGAACCTGAGCCGCGCCGCGGCCGACGTCTTCCTCACCCAACCCGCGCTGACCGCGCGGCTCCACACGCTCGAGCAGGACCTCGGCACTCCGCTCTTCACCCGCTCCGCGCGAGGCATGCGGCTCACGGACGCGGGCCGCGCGTACCTGCCCTACGCGGAGCGTGTGGCGCCCTCGTCGCCGAGGCCCGCCAGGCGATGCACGACCTGTCCGAGGGCGTGACCGGCGAGCTGCTGATCGGTGCGGCCCCCGCGATCTCCACGTACGTCCTCCCCGCCGCGCTCAAGGCCTTCCGCTCCGCGCACCCGGACGTGCGCCTCGGCGTGCGCACGGGCCACTCCGAAGAAGTGCTCGAGATGGTGCTGCGCGAGGACGTGCGCATCGGCCTGGCGCGTCCGGTGCGCCACCCCGAGATCGAGTCGACGCCCCTCTACGAGGACGAGGTCGTGCTGGTGGTCGGCGCCCGCCACGCCTTCGCCTCGCGCAGGCGGATCAGCATGGACGATCTCGCCAGCGAGCTGCTCATCCTCTTCGACCGCACGTCGAGCTACTACGACCTGACCAGCGCGCTCTTCCGCGGGGCCGGGATCGTTCCCGCCGGGACGATGGAGCTCGACAACGCGGAAGCCGCGAAGAAGATGGTGATGCTGGAACTCGGCGTCGCGCTCCTCCCGCGCACGGCCGTCGCGGGGGAGCTGGCCTCGCGCGAGCTGCGCGCCGTCGAGATCACGGGCGCTCCCCCGCTTCGCCGTCCGGTCGTGGCGCTCCGCCGCCGCGACGCCGGCAAGCCCACGGGCCCGGTTGCCTGGTTCCTCGAGACGCTGGATGAGCTGCACGCCGGCCCGCGCCGGAGGAAGCGCTCCTAGCCGGGAAGGTGCGAGCGCTCGCGCCTCGCGAGCGCGCCGCCGATGCCGTCCTCCGCGCTGTCCACCGCGGCATCGAACGTGCGACGAGCCCCCTCGACATCCCCGCCCTCGCGGAGCGCGATCCCGCCGAGGTAGCCGATGAACGCGCGCTCGAGGCGGGTCAGTCCGTCCGCGACCTCCTCCACTTCGCGCAGGCGGCCGCGCATCGCGTCCAGCGCGCCGGCGCGCGCGTCGACGATCGCGGCGAGCGCGGCGACCATCGCGCCGCTGCCGAAGTGC
>VGPA01000054.1 GCA_016875665.1 Chloroflexota bacterium
CGAGCGCGAGGACGGTCGGTCCCGCGCCCGAGAGGGCGGCACCGAACGCGCCGGCGGCACGGGCCGCACGGACCATCTCGGTCAGCACGGGCACCAGGCGGAGTCGCGCCGGCTCGTGCAGCCGGTCCTGCATCGCCTCCGCCAAGAGCGCGCCGTCTCCGCGCATGAGCGCGACCGTGAGCGCGGACGCGTGCCCGAGGTTGAAGATCGCGTCGGCGCGGCTCACTTGCGCCGGCAGAACGGCGCGTGCCTGGCTCGTGAGCAGCAGCTGGTCGGGCACGAACACGCACGCGCGCCAGCCGCTCGGGAACGGGATGCGTGCGGCAATCGGACCGTTTTCGCCGGCGAAGGCGACCGTGACGCCGCCATAGAGCGCCGCGGCGGCGTTGTCCGGATGGCCCTCGATGTCCGCGGCGACCCGCAGCAGCCCGCCGCGGTCGAACGGTTCACCCAGGAGCGCATTGGCGGCGACAACACCGCCGACCACGGCGGCCGCGCTGGAACCGAGCCCGCGGCCCGTCGGGATCGCCGACCGCTGCGTCACCGTGAACGGCGGAAGCGTGCGGCGGGCGGCCCTCGCTGCGGCGCGCGCCGCGACGACGAACAGGTTGTCGGCGCCTGGCGGGACGTTCGGGTCGTCCGACACGACCGACCAGGAGCGCGCCCGCTTCAGATCGAAGTCGACCAGCAGAGGCAGGGCGAGCCCGAACGAGTCGAACCCCGGACCGAGGTTCGCGCTCGACGCGGGGACGCGGACGCGAAGAGCGCGCGTCAGGTCGTCGCGCGGTTCCGGCATCGACTTGCGGACACTCAGGCGATTGCCTCGCGCACGGCCACGCCCGAGGGTTCGACCTCGAGCACCTCGCCCGCGAGCGTGCGCGCGCGCTCCGGGTCCTTGAGGCCGTTCCCGGTGAGGACGCACACGACGCGGTCCCTGCCGCGAAGCCGGCCCGCTTGCGCGAGCGCGCGCAGGCCCGCGACGGACGCCGCGCTCGCGGGCTCGCAGAAGACGCCCTCGACGCGCGCCAGGAAGGCGTACGCCTCGACGATCTGTTCGTCGCTCACCGCCTCGATCGCCCCGCCCGACTCGTCGCGCGCCGCGAGCGCCGTCTGCCACGACGCCGGGGTGCCGATGCGGATCGCCGTCGCGAGCGTCTCGGGATGCTCGACCGGAGCGCCGCGGACGATGGGCGCGGCGCCCTCCGCCTGAAAGCCATACATGACCGGGCGCTTCTTTGCGAGGCCGTCGGCCGCCGCCTCGGTGAAGCCCCGCCAGTAGGCCGTGATGTTGCCCGCGTTGCCCACCGGGATGAACAGCGCGTCGGGGGCGTCGCCGAACGTCTCGACGATCTCGAACGCCGCGGTCTTCTGCCCGTCGATGCGGTACGGGTTGATGCTGTTGACGATCGTCACGTCCTCCGAGGCTCCGACCTCGCGCACGACGCGGAGGGCATCGTCGAACGTCCCCTTCACCGCGACCACGTGCGCGCCGAACGCGATCGCCTGGACCAGCTTGCCCACCGCGACGTAACCGGCCGGAAGGATCACCGCGCAGCGGAGCGACGCGCGCGCCGCGTACGCGGCGGCCGACGCGGCGGTGTTGCCGGTGGAGGCGCAGAGCACCGCGGTGGCCTTCGACTCGACCGCCTTCGCGACCGCCATGACCATGCCGCGGTCCTTGAAGGAGCCCGTCGGGTTGGCGCCTTCGATCTTCAGCCAGACCTCGGCGATGCCGGTCTCGCGCTCCAGGCCGGGGGCGCGCACGAGCGGCGTGCCGCCCTCGCCCAGCGTCAGGCGCGGCGTCTTCGCGGTCACGGGCAGGCGCGCGGCATAGCGCTCGATCAGCGGCACGGGCATGGGCATCCGCCGATGGTATCGGGACGTACCATTCGGCCCTGATGTCCGTGACCGCGCGCGAACGGCTCGTTCTGCGGATCTTCGCCGTGCTCGCCGCGGCGTGGCTCGCGATCCAAATCGCGACCTGGATCTGGGCCGGAGTCACGCACTTCGCCGAGGTCATCCTGGTGTTCGTCGTCGCCTGGTCGCTCGCCTACCTGCTCGCGCCGCTCGTCGCGCGGCTCGAATCACGGGGTCTGGGCCGCGTGGGGGCGGTCGGCGTCGTCTATGTGGCGCTCGCGATCCTGGTCGCCGCCGCGCTCGCGGTGGTGGTGCCGGGCCTGGCGGCCCAGCTGGCCGGCCTGGCCGAGCGCGCACCTGAATACGGCGATCGCGCGGGCGCGCTGGTCCGCGACATACAGGCGGCGCTCTCGCGCTCGGGTATCCCCGTGAATCTCGAGCAGGCGTACGGCACGCTGCCCACGCGGCTGGGCGAGCTGGCCGGCGTGATCGCGGGCGATGCGCTTGGCTACCTCACGCGCGCGGCGGGCCTGCTGTTCAACGTCGTGCTCGTGCTGATCATCGCCTTCCTCATGCTCATCGACGGCGACCGGCTCTGGGACCGCTTCGTGCGCGCGCTCTCCGACGAGCTGCGCAGCGAAGCCGAGCTATTCCGCGCGAGCGCGGACCGCGCGTTCGGCGGGTTCATCCGTAGCTCGCTCATCGTCGGCGTCATCTACGGGGTGGTCACCCTCGCGACGCTCGCGCCGCTCGGGGTGCCGTTCTCCGGCGTGCTCGCGTTCTTCGCGGGCCTCGCGGTCGTCATCCCGTTCTTCGGCCCGCTTCTCGCGATGGTGCCGATCGTGCTGATCACGGTCCTGGGCGCGCCGGACCGGCTCGTCGTGGTGCTCATCATCACCGCCGCGGTGCAGCAGATCATGTTCAACGTCGTGTCGCCGCGCATCATGGCGTCGAGCATCGGGCTCCACCCGCTGCTGATCTTCGCGGCGCTGCTCGTCGGCTCGCGGGCCGGCGGCTTCTGGGGCGTCTTCCTCGCGCTGCCCATCGCCGGCATCGCGGCGGTGTTCATGCGCTACGGCTACGAGGTCGCGCGCGGCAGGCGCACGCGGACCGAGGCGGTCCATCTCATCTCGATGGGCGAACGCTCGGCGACATAGCGGGCGCGGCCGGGCGGCGTGGTCTCCCCTATCGTCGGCCCACCGTGCGACCGCCGATCGCGCTGTTCTCCCTTCTGACTCTGCTCATCGGGATGGTCCTTTCGGGCACCGCCGCGCGCGCCGGCACGCTCGCCGACGGCCTCAGCACGGTGGGCGACTTCCGGGGTACCGGCAAGCAGCAGATCGCCGCACTCTGGGATCCGAGCGCCGACCTCGGGCTGCGCATCAGCGTGCTCGACGGGGCGGGCGAAACCTTCACCAAGAGCGACTGGTTCACCTCCGGCGCGGGCGCCTTCGACCTCGCGCGCATGAAGGTGGTCGCGAGCGACGTGGACCGGGACAGGCGCGACGACCTGGTGGTGCTCTACGACGACGGCGGGACCTCGGTCCGCCTGCTCGTGTTCCGCTCGACTGGGTCCGCGTTCACGTACGCGGGCGAGTGGTACCGGAACGACGGCTACGCCTTCGCGCGGGTCGCGGCGATGGTCTCGGGTAACTTCTCCGGCTCGAACACGCCCGGGCTGCTGCTCGCCTACCAATACGACGGCTGGCAAATGCGGATGCACTACTTCGAGACGACCGGCTCCTCCTTCTACTACGCCGGGAACGCGGGGGTCTACGACTCGGGCCCCGGGCAGTACGACACGGCGCGCGCCCGGTTCGCCGTCGGGCGTTTCACGCGCGCCGGGGGCCCGGACCAGATCGCGTCCGTCTACCAGTACCCGAACCAGCGCATCCGGGTGCACGTGTTCGATCCGACGCCGCGCGGCCTCGAGCCGGTGAACGGCTGGAGCGGCGTCTACGAGAGCGGCGACGGAGCGTTCGACCTGGACCGCGCGCAGATCGTGGCGGCGGACGCCGACGGCGACGGCCTCTCGGACCTGGTCGCGCTGTATCTGTACGACGACGGGGGCGTGCGCGCGTTCACGTTCCCGGGCGCCCGCAGCCTCGCTGTGCGCTCGAACCCGCCGCTTGCCGCGATCCACCCCGGCCAGCAGCCTTGGCGCGGCACCCGTGTGGTGGGCGGCGATTGGGACGGCGACAAGAAGGGCGACCTCGCCGCGCTCACGGGGCTCATCGAGGGGGTCGCGCGGGTCTCGCTGCTGCGCTCGAGCGGGACGGCGCTCGGATTCGCGCCGTTCGCCTACGTGACGCCGGCGGCCGAGGCGCGCACCGCCGCCTGCACGCGTTGCTGGGCGCTCTCCGGGATGCCGCTCGGCGCCGATCCCGGCACGCGCCGGCCGATCGCGGTGAAGATCGACAACGCACCTGCGGCGCGCCCCCAGGTGGGACACGGGCGCGCGGACATGGTGGTCGAGCTCCTGGCCGAGGGGAACACCACGCGCTACGAGGCGATCTACCACTCGCGTGACCCCGAGCTCGTGGGGCCGGTGCGGAGCGCGCGCTTCGGCGACCGCTACCTCCTGCCGATGCTGCGCGGCGCGCTCGCCTACTCGGGGGCATCGACCGCGATCACCGCGCTCCTGCGCCTCGACGCGGCCGAGGGCCGCTACCTCGACCTCGACGCGAACCTCTGGCCGATGTACTTCCGCGACACGAGCCGCCCCGCCCCGAACAACCTCTTCACCTACGGCGAGCGCCTGCGCGGCGCGGTGAACGAGCTGGACCGCGGCGTCGCCGCCGTCGCCGTGCCGCACTGGCGCTTCTTCGCCGGCGCGCACCAGCCGCGGGATGGCGGGTTCGCCTCGGCCGTCACCGCGACCACGCTCACGATCCCGTACCGAGCGGACCGCGCGGAGGTCCGCTACGACTACCTCGGCGCCGCCGGGTACGCGCGGTTCCAGAACGACAACGGCCGCCCAGTGCGCGCCGTGGACGCGGCCGACGGTTCGTTCGTGAACGCGGCGAGCGTGGTGGTCATCCAAGCCGAGACCTTCGACTCCGGCCTGCGCGACTCGAGCGACGCGGTGGTGCTCGACATGCGCATGGTCGGGAGCGGACCCGTATCGGTCTTCCGCGACGGCCTACGGGTCGACGGGGTGTGGTCGCGCGGCTCGCTCTTCGAGGGTTTCCAGATCACGACGAAGGGCGGCGAGCCGATCCTGCTGAAGGCGGGCCAGACCTGGGTTCAGATCATCCCGCTCGACTGGTCGGTCCCGAGCCGCTGATCCCGACGACAACGGGCGGGACGCGGCTTTCACTCACCCGCGGCGCTTTTCACCGACCGTTTACCTCCTTTGCCAGCGGTCTGATACCGGAGCCGGATTGCCGCCCTATGCCGTCCGGCGGCGGCGCGGTAGGGTCCTGCACATGGATGGACGCGTGACGGCCAAGGCCGCGGTCCTAGCGGTGGAGTCCCTCGCTCCCGTTCCCGAGGTCATCGACCGCGCGCGCTCGGGCGACCGCGCCGCGTTCAGCGAGCTGTACGAGACCTATGCCGACCAGGTGTACCGCTACGTGCTGTACCGCCTGCGGATCCCGGCCGACGCGGAGGACGTGACGGCGGACGTGTTCGCCCGCGCTTTCGCGAACATCCACCGCTACCGCTGGCAGGGCAAATCCTTCCTCGCCTGGCTCTACACGATCGCCCGCAACGCGATCACGGACCGGCGCCGGCGCGATCGGCCGACCGTCGACATCGACGCCGCGTACGGCGTGAGCGCCGACGGCCCGACCGCGCACGACCGCGCGGTCCGCGGCGAGGCGCTCACGGTGCTCAAGGCCGCGATCACGCGGCTCACCGGTGAGCAGCAGGCCGTGCTCAGCCTGCGCTTCGTGGATGACCTCTCCAGCGCGCAGGTGGCACGCCGCCTCGGCAAGAAGGAGGGCGCGATCCGCGCGCTCCAGTTCCGGGCCCTCGCGCGCCTGCGCAAGATGCTCGCCCGCGAGGCCTAAGTCCCTCCGTACACTCGGAGCATGCGAGTGACCGGTCGCGCCCGCGCGTTTCCGCTGCTCCTCGCCGTCCTGCTCACCGCGTGCACGCTCGTCCCGGAGGGCGTCGCGCGCGACCTCCTCCCTGCCAGCACGCCCTTCCGCACGGCGGAGGCCGCGTTCCACGTGCTCGTGGAGCGCCAGGTGGACAAGCCGGCCTCGAGCCTGCTCCTGAGCGGCGCCATCGACGGGATCGCCGCCCGGCTCAAGCGCGACAACATCGCCGCCGAGCCGCTCGTGGAGAAGCCCGCGTTCACGGACCGGGTGCAGTCGGACTTTCAGCGCTTCTCCGAGTTGCTCCAGGCCACGCTCGACCGCTACCCCAAGGCCGAGAAGCTGAAGCTCGAGCAAGCCGCCGTCGACGGCATGGCCAAGTCCCTGAACGAGTGCCACACCTACTACATCGACCCCGAACGCTCGAAGAGCTTCAACCGGCCGCCGCAGCCGTACTCCGGCATCGGCGCCACCGTCAGCAAGCCGAACCCGGGCGGTCCGGTCGAGGTCGTGTCCACCATTCCGGGCAGCCCCGCCGAGAAGGCCGGGGTCCGCGGGGGCGACAAGGTGATCCAGATCGAAGGGCAGGACGTGCGCGAGCTCACCACCGAAGAGGTGGCCACCCGTATCCGTGGGCCGGAAGGCAGCGCGGTGAAGGTGACGTTCCTCCGCGGCGCGACGGAGATCGTGCTCACGATCACGCGCGCCCGCCTCGTCCAGCCGCAGGTGCAGAGCCGCGTGCAGGACGGATTCGGCTACGTCAGCGTCGCCGCGCTCAACGGCCGCGTGGCGCACGAAACGAAGGATGCGGTGCAGAAGCTGCTCGACCAGAAGGTCAGCGGGATCATCCTGGACCTGCGCAACGACCCGGGCGGGGACTTCCCCGTCGCGATCGACGTGGCCAGCATCTTCATCAAGGACGGGATCCTCGTGTACAACGTGGGCCGCGACGGCCGGCGCGACGAAATCCGCACGCGCTCCTCATGGTTCCTCAACCCGCCCAAGCCGGTCGCCGTCCTGGTGAACCGAGCGTCGGCCTCCGGCGCCGAGATCATCGCGGCGGGGATCCGGGCCAACGGCGTGGGCCGCGTGATCGGCGCGCGCACGGCGGGCTGCGTGGGCACCGCGCGCGTGCAGGAGATGCCCGACGGCGGCACGCTCCTGGTGGGCGATTCGAAGATGCAAGATGCCAAGACGGGCGCCGACCTGCACGGGCCGGACAAGGGCGTGGTGCCCGACGAGATCGTCACGAACCCGGACAACGCCACCGACCTGCAGCTGCAGGCGGCGATCGCCTACCTGAAGCTGGCCCGCGCGCAGCCCTAGCCGCTGATCCGGGGCCCTACAGGATCGCGATCTCGAAGCGCCGGCCGGCCGGGCTGCGCCCGGGTGAGGCGCTGGGGATCCTCCTGGCGATCGCGTTGGCGGCCTGGACGACGGGCGCGTGGCTCGGCCGTCACCGCCGCGGCAGCAGGTGGGCGCTGCCGCTCTCGATCGCCGGCGGCGCGCTCGCGATCGTCGCGCTCGCGCTCGTCCTGCTGCCGCCCGACGTCGACGTCCCGGGCCAAGCGTCGTACACGTACGGGTACGGCGACGCCTTCGCGCTCGCGATCCTCGCGCCGTTCGCGTTCGCGATCGGCATCGCGCTCTGCCAGACCCTGGCGTTCGTCGCGGCTCGCCGTGCACGCGCCCGACTACTTGGCTGACTTCCCCGCCTTCGCCTGCTCGCCCAACGCCTTCTTGTCGAGGGCGGCCTTGTCGTTCGTCGTGGTCTTCTTGAGCTTGGTGCCCGAGTCCGTGAGCGCGTCGGAGCTCGGCTTAGGGGTTCCTTCAGACATGGACGCACCTCCGCCGCCGTAACCCGGGCAAGACCGTCTCCGACTCGTGGGAGGCGCTGCTCGCGATGGCGCAGTTCCTCGGCGACGCGGTGATCTGGATCGTCGTCGCCGGATGGCTTCCCGCCCTCGTCATCGGCGGGTCGATCATCCTGCTCCGCCGCCTCCCGCGCGCGGCGCCCAAGCCGCCGGCACCGCCGTCGGCAAAGCCGCCCTGGCTCCCCTAGCGAGGCCGCTAGATGACGAGCTCCCGCGGCGCGCGGGTGAGATTGCGCGCGCCGGTCTCGGTGATCACGAGCATGTCCTCGAGGCGCACGCCGCCCACCGCCGGGTCGTAGAGGCCGGGCTCCACCGTCACGACGTCACCGGGCACGAGCGGCTTGGTGCCGGAGCGCCCTACGGAGGGCTCCTCGTGGATCTCGAGGCCGACGCCGTGGCCGAGCCCGTGGATGAAGCCGCGCGGCGGGCCATCGGACTTCCCGTGCTGCTGACCGGGGCGCAGCGTGTCGTATCCCGCGGCGAAGAGGATGTCCTCGACCATCTCGTGGACCTCCTTGCCCGTCACGCCGGGACGGAGCGCCGCGATCCCCGCGTCCTGCGCGCGCTTCACGACCTCGTACATCCTCACGATCTCGGCGGACGGCTCGCCCTTGGAGACCGTGCGGGTCATGTCCGCGTAGTAGCGGGTGCGGTTCGAGCGCGGGTAGATGTCCATCACGATCGACTCG
>VGPA01000055.1 GCA_016875665.1 Chloroflexota bacterium
ACCGAGGTGACTTTCAGCTTGTCGTAGATGGCGCGGGCGGTGGCCGGCCCCACGCCGGGAACCGCGAGCAAGTCGATCAGCCCCTCGGGGACCGCGGCCATCAGCTCCTCATGCCGCTTGGACGTTCCGGTCGTGAGGAGCTGGACGATCGCCTCCGACACCGCAGGGCCGATCTTGGGGATCTCCGCCAGCCGGCCCTGCTCGACGTATTCCTTGAGCGGAGTGCGGACGTCCCGGATCGCGCGAGCCGCTGCCCGGTAGGTGACCGCCCGGAAGACGTTCTCCCCTTTGAGCTCCAGCAGGTCCGCGATCTCGTCCAGGACCGCGGCCACGCGGTCGTTGTCCAGGCTGTAGGAAACGCGGGCGGGCACGATCCGAGGTTACTCGCCATACTTGCGTCGTGCCCGCCACTTCGACCGATCGCCGCCAGCTGGTGACCATCGACGGGAAGCAGTTCCTGTTCCAGCACGGGTACCGCTTCGGCAAGGTGACCTACATCACGCGGATGCCGCTGACCAAGAGCATGACCGTGTTCACGGCCGGGCATCTCGCCGCCGACGAGGTCGTGGCCGTCGTGCGCGGCGACAACCCCTGGATGCTCGACTAGCGCTGGCGCGGCGACCCGGAAACGTGAACAACCTCTACCGCTGCGAGTCCGCGCACGGCGCCTGGGGGGACTCCGCCTCGGCCCTGAATCCACCCGTACGCTGGCTCACCTGATGCGCGCGGTGGTGCAGCGGGTGCGGTCGGCGCGCGTGACGGTCGGCGAGGAGACGGTCGGAGAGATCGGCCCGGGCCTTGCCATCCTGCTCGGGGTGGGACGCGGCGACGGGGCGGAGCATGGCGAACGGCTCGCCGCGAAGATCGCCGCGCTGCGCATCTTCGTCGATGCCGACGGGAAGATGAACCGGAGCGTCGGGGAGGCCGGCGGCGGCGTGCTGGTGATCCCGCAGTTCACCCTCCACGCGGACGTGCGCCGCGGACGACGACCCGGCTTCGGCGCGGCGGCGGAGCCCGAGGAGGCGCGCCGGCTCTACGAGGCGTTTTGCGGCTTGCTGCGCGCGGCGGATCTCCCGGTGTCGACGGGCCGCTTCGGGGCCTACATGGTCATCGAGCTCGTCGCCGATGGACCGGTGACGATCGTCGTGTCGACCGACGGCTGGGCGGAGGGAGCAGTCGGCGCGTAGCCCGCCCCGATGCCCACGTTCGCGCAGATCTGCCGCGAGGGCTGGGCCGCGTTCAGGACATAGAAGTGCAGGCCCGCGACGTCCGCCTCAAAGAGGTCCCGGCATAGCTCGGAGGCCACCTCGATGCCGCGCAGACGAACCTCATGCTTGTCGTCCCCGCCCGCGGCGACGCGGCTCAGGATCGCATCCGGGATGGGTGCCCCCGAGAGCTCGGCCATGCGGCGCACGGACGTGAGCGACGTGATCGGCATGATCCCGGCCACGATCGGCTTCGCGACGCCGAGCCCCGCCAGGTCCTCGCGCAGCCGCTCGTATTCCTCGACCAAGAAGAAGAACTGCGTGATGGCGAAGTCCGCAAGCGCGAGCTTCTCCGCAAGATGCTGCCGGTCCGCCTCGAGGCTTGCTGCGCGGGGATGCCCGGCCGGGTGCGCCGCGACGCCTACCGACTCGAATCCGGCGTCGCGCGCGAGCTCGACGAGCTCGATCGCGTGCTCGAGTTCACGATGCGACTCCTCCCCCGGGAGCGGGTCGCCGCCAAGCGCCAACACGTTGTCGATGCCCGCGGCCCGGAAGCCACGGAGGATCTCGACCAGCTCCGCACGGGAGTGCGCCACGCACGTGAGGTGCGGCATCGGCTCGAGCGTTGTGGTGCGGCGGAGATCGCCGACGATCCGCGTGGTGTGCTCGCGCGACCAGCGTCCGCCGCGATACGTCACGGAGACGAACGACGGTTCGAGGAGTGCGAGATCGGCGATCGCGTGATCGAGCGCGGCCTGCTCCTCCTCGCGCTTGGGCGGGAAGAACTCGAACGAGAGCGTCCGACCCGCGGCCAGCCGATCCGAGATGCGCATCAGGGCGTGTATCCCAGGTTGGGCGCCAGCCAGCGCTCGACGACGGACCGCGGCTCGCCCTTGCGCCGCGCGTAGTCCTCCACCTGATCACGCTCGATGTGCCCCACGCCGAAGTAGCGCGCCTCCGGGCGCCAGAAGTAGTAGCCGGCGACGCTGGCGGTCGGCAGCATGGCGAAGCTCTCGGTGAGCGAGATGCCGGCACGGGCGGGCGCATCCAGAAGCGCGAACAGCGTCCGCTTCTCGGTGTGATCCGGGCACGCGGGGTAGCCGGGGGCCGGCCGGATCCCTTGGTACTGCTCGCGGATGAGCGCCTGGTTCGTGAGGTGCTCGTCTTTCGCGTACCCCCAAAGGTCGTGCCGCACCCGCTCGTGCATGCGCTCCGCGAGCGCTTCGGCGAGACGGTCCGCGAGGGCCTTCAGCATGATGGCGGAGTAGTCGTCCTTCGCGGCCTCGAACGCGGCGACCCGCTCCTCGACGCCGATCCCCGTGTTCACCGCGAACAGGCCGAGCCAATCCGGCACACCGCTCTCGAGCGGCGCGACGAAGTCGGAGAGCGCGAGGTTCGCCCGGTCGTCGCTCCGCGCGAGCTGCTGCCGAAGCGTATGCACGCGGACCGCGGAGGCCGGATCGACAGCCGAGCCGTCGGGCGAGACGAGGATGTCGTCGGAGGAATCGGACGCGGCCGGCAGAAAGCCCACGACGGCGCGCGCGTCGAGCCAGCGCTCAACGACGATCCGGTGCAGCATCGCCCGGGCGTCCTCGAAGAGCGAGCGCGCCGTCGCACCCACGGTCGGGTCGTCGAGCAGGGCCGGGAACGCGCCGTGGAGCTCCCACGCCTGGAAGAAGGGCGTCCAGTCGATCCGGGGCACCAGCTCGTCGAGCGCGATCCGCTCGTAGGCCCTGACGCCGACGAAGGTGGGCGCTGGAGTCGGACGGGCCGCGAAATCGATGCGGAGGCGGTTGGCGCGCGCAGCCGCGAGCGGTTGCCTGCGCGACTCGGACTGCTGCGCGGCATGCCGCTCCCGCAGCGCCGCGTACTCAGCGCGCACCTCGCGGAGGTACTCGTCGCCGCGGGCGCTCGCGAGCGCTGATGCGATCCCGACCGCCCGCGAGGCGTCCTGGACGTGGACGACGGGGCCCGCGTAGCGCGGCTCGATCTTCACCGCCGTGTGCGCGCGGCTCGTGGTGGCGCCTCCGATCAGCAGGGGTACGCTCATGCCCTCGCGCTGCATCTCGCCGGCCACAAAGGCCATCTCCTCGAGCGATGGCGTGATCAGACCCGACAGTCCGATGAGGGACGCGTTCTCGCGCCTGGCGGTCTCCAGAATCGTGGCGCAGGGCACCATGACGCCGAGGTTGATCACCTCGAAGTTGTTGCACTGCAGCACCACGGCCACGATGTTCTTGCCGATGTCGTGGACATCGCCCTTGACGGTGGCCATGACGATCTTGCCTTTGGTGGCGCGGGTCGCACCGTCCTGCTCCGCCTCGATGAACGGGATGAGATGGCCGACGGCACGCTTCATCACGCGGGCGCTCTTCACCACCTGCGGCAAGAACATCTTGCCCGCGCCGAACAGGTCGCCGACGACGTTCATCCCGTCCATGAGCGGTCCCTCGATCACCTCGATCGGGTGCGCCGCGGCGAGTCGGGCCTCCTCGGTGTCCTGGAGGACGTACTCGTCGATGCCGCGCACGAGGGCGTGCGAGAGCCGCTCGGCGACGGGCGCCTCGCGCCAGGCGAGGTCGGCGACGGGCTTTGCGCCTCTGTCCTGCGCGGCGGCCGCGACCTCCAGGAGGCGCGCCGTCGCCTCCGGGCGGCGGGCGAGCACCACATCCTCGATGCGCTGGAGGAGCGAGGGCTCGATGTCCGCGTAGAGCGGGAGCGCGCCGGCGTTCACGATGCCCATGTCCATCCCGGCGCCGATCGCGTGATAGAGGAACACCGCGTGGATCGCCTCACGCAGCGGATTGTTGCCGCGGAACGAGAACGAGACGTTGCTCACGCCGCCGCTCACGCGGACGCCCGGGATGCGCGCCTTGAGCAGGCGCGTCGCGTCGATGAAGTCGAGCGCGTAGCGGTCGTGTTCCTCGATCCCCGTCGCGATGGCGAAGATGTTCGGGTCGAGGATGATGTCCTCGGGCGCGAAGCCCACGCGTTCGGTCAGGATCCGGCAGGCCCGCTCGCACACCTCCACCCGGCGGTCGACCGTGTCCGCCTGCCCGCGCTCGTCGAACGCCATGACGACAACCGCCGCGCCGTAGGCGCGGACGAGAGTCGCCTGGCGCACGAACTCCTCCTCGCCCTCCTTGAGGGAGAGCGAGTTCACGATCCCCTTCCCCTGGAGGCAGCGCAGGCCGGCCTCGAGGACAGCCCATTTGGACGAGTCGAGCATGACCGGCACGCGCGCGAGGTCCGGCTCCGCGGCGAAGAGGTTGAGGAATGTGCGCATCGCGGCGACGGAGTCGAGCATCGCCTCGTCGAAGTTGACGTCGATGACGGCGGCGCCGGCCTCGACCTGCTGGCGCGCGACCTCGAGGGCTCCGGGATAGTCGCCGGCGAGCACCAGCTTCTTGAAGCGCGCCGAGCCGGTGACATTTGTGCGCTCCCCGACGTTCACGAACGTCGTCGTCTCGACGATCGCGAGCGGCTCGAGGCCGGAGAGCCGAAGGCCGGGGAGCGGCGGCGGAGCGACGTGCGGCGGCGCGCCACGCACCGCATCCGCGATCGCCCGGATGTGCTCGGGACCGGTGCCGCAGCAGCCGCCCACGATGTTCACCAGGCCGTCCGCGGCGAAGCGGCGCAGCACCGACGCCGTGTACGCGGGCGCCTCGTCGTACCCGCCGAAGGCGTTCGGCAGGCCCGCGTTCGGATGCACGCTGACCGCGCACGGCGCGATCCGCGCGAGCTCGCGCAGGTAGGGCTCGAGGTCCGCCGCCCCGAGTGCGCAGTTCAGCCCGACCGACAGGGGCCGGGCATGCGCCACCGAGACCCAGAACGCCTCGACCGTCTGGCCGCTCAGGGTGCGGCCGCTCGCGTCGGTGATCGTCCCCGAGATCATCAGCGGCACGCGCTCGCCGATCTCCGCGAAGAGCTCCTCCAACGCGAAGATCGCGGCCTTCACGTTGAGCGTGTCGAAGATGGTCTCGAGCATGAGGATGTCCGCCCCGCCCGCGAGCAGTGCCCGCGCCGCCTCGGCATAGGATGCGGCGAGCTCCTCGAACGTCACGTTCCGGTAGCCGGGGTCCTCGACCCGCGGTGAGATCGACGCCGTACGGTTCGTCGGCCCGAGCACGCCCGCGACCCAGCGCGGCCGGCCATCCTTGGCCTCGTACTCGTCGCACATCGCGCGGGCGATGCGCGCCGCGGCCTCGTTCATTTCGACGACCGCGTCCTCGAGGCCGTAGTCCGCCTGCGCGATGCGCGTCGCGGTGAACGAGTCGGTGCCGAGGATCTCCGCGCCCGCCTCGAGGTACGAGCGGTGGATGCCCTCGATCACCTCCGGCTTGGTGAGGACGAGAACGTCGTGGTCCCCGCGGAGGTCGCGCGCGGAATCCGCGAAGCGCGCGCCGCGATAGTCGGCCTCGGTGAGCCCGAGCTTTTGGAGCTCGGTGCCATGGGGGCCGCTCAGCACCACGATCCGCCGGGCCATCTCCTTCCGGAGCAGCTCGCGGCGGGCCGCCCTAGATATGTCGATCACACAAGTATCGGCGATAACCTATGTGTTCTTCCACTAATCCCGTATAACGGGATGGCCCGGGTGTCATGCGGCGACGATGCGCTCCTTGGCGAGCGCATCGAGCGCCCCGTCGTCCAAGCCCAGCCACTCCCGGAGCACGCCGCGGGTGTCCCCGCCGACCGCCGGAGCCGGCGAGGCGGGCAGGTGATCCGCTCCGCTGAAGAACAGCGGCGAGCCTGCGGCCCGTACCGGGGGGAGGCCCGGATGCCGCACCTCGTTCAGCATCGGATTCGCGGCCGATGCGCGGGGATCATCGGCCAACAGCTGCGTGAAGGTCTGGTACGGCCCCCAGAGCACCCCGTGCTCGTCGAGCGCCCGCGCGGCGTCCGCGAGCGTTCGCCCCGCGAACCACGGCGCGAAGACGGCGCTGATCTCCGCGCGGTGGACGAACCTGCTCGCGTCGTGGTGCAGGTCCACGCCCGAGCGCGCTTCAAGCGCGGCGAACTCCGCCTTCGAGTCCGTCGCCGCCACGAGCGAGTCCCAGTGGCGCGGCGTCATCGACGCGACGATCAGCCACCGCCCGTCGGCGGTCTGGAACTCGTGGCCATAGGAGCCGTAGATGTTGTTGCCGTAGCGGCCGCGCTCCGTCCCGAGCTGGGCTTCGCCCAGGAAGCCGAGGTGGGCGGCGGTGGCGAGCGCGACGTCGGCGAGGCTCAGACGGACGAGCTGGCCCTCGCCCGTCCGCGCGCGGTGCAGCTCGGCCGCGACGACGGCGGTGGCGATCGAGTGCCCGGCGATGACGTCCCACGCGGGAAGCACGTGGTTCACCGGCCCCGTGGCGCTTTCCGGGCCGGTGACCCACGGAAAGCCCGTCGCGGCGTTCACGGTGTAGTCCACCGCGATGCTGCCGTCGCCGTTGCCGCTCAGAACCACCTGCACCACGTCGGGACGCTTGGCCCGCAGGGCGTCGTACGCCATCCACTTCTGCGGCGGCAGGTTCGTGATGCACGTCCCGGCGGCGGCGATGAGGTCGCCGACGATCCGCGCGCCCTCCGCGGAGCGCATGTCGACCGTGACCGACCGCTTGCCTTGATTCAGGCCGGCCCAATACACGCTCGTCCCGTGGTGCAGCGGCCAGCGGTAGCGGTCCACCCCGCCGCCGATGGGGTCGACGCGGACGACCTCCGCGCCGAGCTCCGTGAGAAGTGTCCCCGCGAGCGGTGCCGCGACGAACGCTGAGAGCTCCACGACGCGGAGCCCGCGGAGGAGGGGCGCGCTCACCGCGAGCCGGCGAGCAGCGCCTTGCCGATCACGCGGAGCGACAGCACTTCCTCGGCGCCTTCGAACACGGGCAGAACGCGCGCGTCCACGAAGTACCGCGACACGTCCGTCTCCTCGGCGTAGCCCATGGCCCCGTGCAGCTGAGCGGCGTCGCGGGTCACCTGCTCGGCCATGCGCGAAGCGTAGAGCTTGGCGAGCGCCGCCTGGACCTCGGCATCGGGCGCGCCGCGGTCGATCGCGTCCCCGGCGGCGTACGCGAGCCGGCGCGAGCCTTCGATCGCGAGCGCCATCGCGCCGAGCTTGGCCTGCGCGAGCGGCCACTCGCGCACCGTCCGCCCGAACACACGCCGCGCGCTGGTGTACGCGAGCGTTTCCGCGAGCGCCGCGTCCATCACGCCGACCGCGCGGCCAGCCGTCTGGAGCCGGCCCATGGCAAAACCCTCGAGCTGGAGCTGGAAGCCTTTGCCGATCCACGCGTCGCCGCCCACGAGCGAGTCCTCGGGCAGGAGGTAGTCGGTGAACGCGAGCTCGAACGTGTGCATGCCGCGGTAGCCGATCGTCGGGATCGCACGGCCCCGGAGCGCGCCGCCGTCCGTTTGGCGGTGCTCGAACTCGCGCCCGAGGAAGCGCGGCTTTTGCGCGACGAAGAGCGACAGGCCACGATGACCGTCCTCGGAGGTACGGCACAGGATCGTGATCAGGTCCGCGCGCCCCGCGAACGTGCACCAGAGCTTGGTCCCGTTGATCACCCAGCCGCCGGCGGTGCGGACGGCGCGGCAGCGCAGCGCTGCCACGTCGGAGCCCTGGTCCGGCTCGGTCACCGACACCGCGACGAGCAGTCCGCCGTCGGCGACGCCGGGCAGCCAGCGTTTCTTCTGCCCCTCTGTTCCCGCGCGCAGCAGCGCGCGCACGAGGATCTCCGGGCGGGTCATGAGGCTGCCCGCCGCGCCCAGCGAGGCGCTCGACAGCTCCTCGGTCGCGACCAGCATCGCGCGCGAGTCCGGCTCGGCCTGGAAGCCGCCGTACGCCTCCGGAATCGAGATGCCGAGGAGTCCGAGGGCGGCGACGCCCGCGATCACGGCGTCGGGGATGTCCGCGTCGTCGCGGTGGATCCGCTCGGCGTGCGGCCGCACCTCCTTGTCCGCGAACTGCCGCAGCGTGGTTCGCAGGAGCACGTGCTGGTGGTCGGCACCGACGTCGGCGAGCGGCCGGAGGCGCGTGGCGATGGCGGCAAGCTGCGCGTCCCGCTCGACGCGCGCCACGGCGCCCGCTC
>VGPA01000056.1 GCA_016875665.1 Chloroflexota bacterium
GCGAGTAGCCGGCGGCCTCGAGCGCGGGCAGGACCGCCGCATTCACCAGCCCGCCGGAGCGCTCGTGGGCGTCGAGCGCGACACGCAGCAGAGACTCCAGCTCCCCCGACACCTCGAGCCATCGCCCGTCCGCGGCGTTGAGCCGCGACACCTCGCTCGTGCCGGAGAAGCGCGTGAGCCGGTCGTGCATCCGCCGCGTCCAGGCCTCCGCCTCGGCCAGCGCCGCCTCGCCCGCACCGATGGCGAAGAGCTCGCAGTCGGACCCGAGGGAGGCGAACGCGCGGCGCTGGAGGATGCCGGCCACCGCTAGCCGGACCCGATCGCGGAGGCGATCGCGTCGGCGACCCACGCTCCGGCGGACGTCATATCGAGCGGAGGCTAAGTGAGTCGTGGGAGGCGGCATCCGGCCGGCGGGGCCGTACCCTCGGACCGGATGCGGTCGCTCACGCGGGTCCAGGTCGGCGGTCTCGCGATGATTATGTCCGGCAGCCTGATCGGCGGCCTGGACCAGAACCTGATCGCGACCGCGCTGCCGACGATCATCGGCGAGCTCGGCGGCCTCGACCGGTATGCGCTGGTGTTCTCGAGCTACCTCTTCGTCGCCACCGCCGTCACCCCGATCGGCGGCCGCCTGGCCGACATCTTCGGGCGCAAGCCCGTCTACTTCGTCGGGCTGAGCGCGTTCCTTGCCGGCGCGCTGATGGGCGGCCTCGCGCCGTCGATGGACTGGATCGTTGCCTCACGGGCGCTTGCCGGGCTGGGCGGTGGGATCCTGATTCCCGTCGGCCTGACGATCTTGGGCGACCTCTTCGAGATCAGGATGCGCGCGACGGTCCAGCCGCTCCTGTCGTCCGTCTGGGTGCTGGCCGCGCTGGTCGGTCCGGCCGCCGGGGGGCTGCTCACCCAGGCCGCGTCGTGGCGCTGGACGTTCTTCGTGAACGTGCCGCTCGCGGTCGTCGCGCTCGCGCTGCTCATACCCCTATACCGGGAGCCGGTAAAGCCGCGCGGCGGCGCCGTCGACTGGCCCGGCGCCGCCTCGTTCGCCACCGCCACCGCCGCGCTCCTGCTCGCGCTCTCGGGGGTTGCGCTCTGGGTGACCGTGCCGCTCGCACTCGGGGCGGGGGCCGTGTTCCTCGTAGCTGGCCGCCGCGCGGCCGATCCGTTCGTGAGCCTTGCGCTCCTGCGGCGCCCGGCGATCGGGGCCGCGGTCGCCCTCCACGCGGTCATCGGCGCGATGACCGTGGGGTACGTCACCTACCTGCCCCCGTTCGTGCAGGGCGTCCTCGGGCGGGCACCCGTCGAGGCCGGGTTGGTCGTCTCGTCGTCGAGCATCGGCTGGACGAGCGGAACCATCCTCACCGCGGCACTGATCCTGCGGTGGGGCCCCCGGCGTCCCGCCTTGGCGGGGACGCTGTGCTGGTCCTTCGGCGCCGCGCTGCTCACGCTGCTCGGCGCGGACGCACCGCTGCTCCTCCCCGCGGCCGGCGCCGTGCTGCTGGGCCTCGGGATGGGCCTCTCGATCAACCCGCTCCTGCTTGCCGCGCAGACGGCCGCGAGCGTGAGCGAGCGCGGCGCCGCGATGAGTCAGGTGCAGTTCGGCCGGAATCTCGGCGCCGCGGCGGGCGTCGCCGCCCTCGGCGCGGTGCTGGCCGCTTCGATGGGCCCCCTCGCCGCGCAGGGCGCGCTCCTGCTCACGCCGGGGACACGCGGCGAGCTCGCTCCCGAGGTGCTCGCGACCCTGCGGGCGGCGCTCCACGGCGGCCTGCACACGATCTTCGTGGCGATGACGGTGCTCGCGGTCGCGGGGGCCTTCTTCGCCCGGCGCCTTCCGGTGCGGCTCGAGGAGGGCGCGGGCGCGGGCTCGGCGGCACTGGGGCTCTCGTGATCTGCTCCGACGGGAGCACTGCCGGCGCCTACTGCTGGATGCGCACCAAAACGGTCTTCGGCACGGTGTACTTGAGGTACCCCGCCTCGCCGTAGCCGCTCTTCTTGCGGCCGACGCCCGGGGACTCCGACATCGCGGGGCTGTAGTAGCCGTTCACGTAGACCTGCCCCGCGTCCATCTTGCCGGCGACGCGCAGGGCCCGCTGGAGGTCCGCGGTCCACACCGCGCCCGCCAGGCCGAAGTCCACGCCGTTGGCGAGCGCGAGCGCCTCCTCTTCGGTCTTGAACTTCATCACGGCGAGCACCGGGCCGAAGATCTCCTCCTGCGCGATGCGCATTCCCGGCGTCACCTCCGTGAACACGGCCGGAGTGACGAAGCAGCCCTTGCGGAGGGCGGGATCGTCGGGAACGCCGCCGCCGTAGACGAGCGTGGCGCCCTCCGCCACGCCGGCCTGCACGTACTCGAGCACCGTCGCGCGCTGCTTGGGCGAGATGACCGTACCGATCTGCGTGGCGTCGTCGAGCGGGTCGCCCATCCTCATCCCCTTGAGGCGCGCCACGATCTTCTCGACGACGGCGTCGTGGATGCTCTCGTGCACGATCAGGCGCGAGCCCGAGACGCAGATCTGGCCGTTGTTGCTGAAGGCGGCGATCACGGCCCACATCGCGGCCTCGTCCACGTTCGTGTCGGGGAACACGACGTTCGGGTTCTTGCCGCCGAGCTCGAGCGCCACCGGCTTGAGGTCGGCGGCCGCGATCTGCATCACGTGCTGCCCGGTCTCCACGCTGCCCGTGAGCGAGATCATGTCGACGCCCTTGTGGCGGATGAGCGTCTCTCCCACGGTGCCGCCGGGGCCGGCGACCACGTTCACCACGCCCGGCGGAAGTCCGGCCTCCTCGAGCATCGCCGCGAACGCGAGCACCGAGAGCGCCGCCTCGCTCGACGGCTTCACGACCACGGTGTTGCCGGTGCAGATGATCCCCGACACCTTTTGCGCCAGCGCGACGGCGGGGCCGTTCCAGGGGAGGATTTCGGCGACCACGCCGACCGGCTCGTGCACGCGGTAGTTGAAGTGCGTCCCGGCGGCGACCTTGACGTACTCCTCCGCCTGGTCGCGCGCCTTGCCGGCGAAGTAGTCCCAGGCGAAGACGCCCTGGAGCATATGCGTGTAGGTCGGCAGGAACGGCTTGCCGATCTCGAGCGTCTCGAGATAGGAGAGCCGGTCGCGCTCCCGGTCCATGAGGCGTGCGATCCGGCCGAGGATCTCGCCGCGCTGGTTCGGCGACAGGCGCGGCCACGGGCCCGTGTCGAACGCGGCGCGCGCGGCCCTGACTGCGCGCTCGGCGTCGGCCGCGGTACCGCGCGCGATGGTGGCGAGCCGCTCGCCGGTGTAAGGGTTGTCGGTCTCGTAAGTGCCGCCGTCGGAAGCCTGGACCGGCTTGCCGTCGATCACGAGGGGCCACGGGCCGGGCAGGGCCCAGGCGGGATCGCGCCGCGGCACGGTCACACCCGTCCCATGTAGAGCGTCGCGTCCTGGGTGACGGGCGGGGGCGTCTGGTACGGGAAGCGCTCCGCCACGTCGGGCGCGGGCTCCACGCCGAGGCCGGGGCCCGCCGGCGGCATGACCGCGCCGTTCCGCACCGCATCGCGCCCGATCGCGGCCGAGCCGGGAAAGGCGCGCGTCAGCTCTTCGTTGCCGCCGCTGTACTCGAGGCGCATGAGCGTGGGCGCGCCGCAGATGCCGTGGATGTTGGCGGCGAGGCCGAGCGGGGTGCCCGCGGAGTGCGGCGCCACGCGGATGTTGCGCGCCGCCGCGAGGGCGACGATCCGGCGCATGGGGGAGAGGCCGCCGCAGACCAGGGCGTCGGGCTGCCAGATGTCGGCCAGCCCCCCGTCGAGCAGCTCGAGGAAGCCGTGCACCCCGAAGGCGTGCTCGCCGTAGGCGATCGGCACGGGCGACGTGGCGACCAGGCGCGCGAGGCCGGCCGGGTCGTCGCGCACACACGGCTCCTCGAAGAAGCCCACCCCGCACTCCGCGAGGCGCGGCGCTATCCGAGCGGCGGTCTTGAGCGAGAACGCCTCGTTGCCGTCGACGAACAGCGTGACCCCCGGCAGGCGACGGTGCAGCTCGGCGAGGGTGTCGAGCTCCTGCTCCCAGCGCACGCCCAGGCGCACCTTCGCCGCGGGTATCCCCTGCGCGAGGCTCGGCGCGAAGAAATCGTGGTGCACGCCCGCGTCGCCCTGGCTCAGGAAGCCGCCGCTGACGTAGACCGGAACTGGTGTGCGCGCGCCGCCGAGCATCTCGCAGACGGGGCGGTCGAGGATCTTGCCCATCGCGTCCCAGAGGGCGATCTCGACGCCGCTGCCCGCCTGGCAGGTGAGCCAGGAGAGCCCCTGGCGGCGGCGGAGCCAGCCCCAGGCGCGGGCCATGATGTCGTCCACCTCGCGGGGGTCGCGCCCGATCACGAACCGCGAGAACGCTTCCGTGACGAGCGCGTCGGCCACCTTCGCGTACTCGCAGCCCCAGCCGTCGCTGATCTCGCCCCAGCCCGTGATGCCCGCGTCCGTGTCGACGCGCACGAGGCAGTAGGTGAGGAAGGTCGGGCCGAGCGGGTGGCCGCTGCCGCCGCGCGGCGGATTGAGGGGGACGGAGAGCGGGACGGTCGAGACCTTGGTGACTGTGACCGGACTCATCGCTATGTCTTGGCGCGCTGCGACTCGTGCCAGAACAGGACGCGGCCCTGGACGAGCGAAACCAGCTCGGTCATCGCGATGCCCATCACCGCGAGCACCAGGATCCCGGCGAACGCCTCGTCCGTGCGGAGGTTGATCGAGGCCTGCGCGATCAGGCGTCCGAGGCCCGCGCGCGAGCCGACCAGCTCGCCGACGACCGCGCCGATCAGTGAGAGGCTCACGCTGAGGCGGAGCGCCGCGAAGAAGTAGGGCAGCGTGTTGTGCACCCGGAGGTGGATGAAGATCTCGCGCGGCGACGCGTTGACGGTGCGGAAGAACTCGAGCGTCTGGGCGTCGACGGAGCGCATGCCGGTGATGCAGTTGACGAGCATCGGATAGAAGGTGGTGAGCATCGCGACGATCGCCTTGGGCATGATCGTGAAGCCGAACCAGATGATGAACACCGGCGCGATCGCGATGTTCGGGGTCGAGCGGATCGTCACCACGATCGGGTAGACGAGGCGCTCGATCCGGCGCGAGTGGGCCATGATCACGCCCAGCACGACCCCGAGGGTGACGCCCATCGCCAGGCCGAGCAGCGCCTCGATCAGCGTGACCTGCGCGTTGTAGGCGAGGCCGATCGGGAGCGCGTCGGACGGGATCACCGTCGAGGGGGCGAACCCGTCCACCAGCCGCTTGAACACGGCGCTCGGGGCCGGAAGGATGTAGGCGGGCTGGTTCGTGACCTTCACGAAGATCTCGGAGAACGCGATGATCGCCGCCGCGGCGAGGAACGGCGGGCTCGCCTCCCCCGCGAAGCGGCGGATGCCGGTCACTGCGGCGCGCCGGAGCGCACCGACTCGTGCCAGTACAGCGCGCGGCGCTCGATGGCGTTGGTGATCAGCGTCAGCGTGACGCCGACCGCGGCCAGCATGAGGATCGCCGCGAACATGCCGCGCATGTCGAGCCGCAAGGCGGTCTCCTCGATGACCTTGCCGATGCCGTGCTCGGCGCCGTAGTACTCGCCCGCAATGGCACCCACGAGCGAGAGGTTCACGGCCAGCTTCAGCGCCGCGTACAGGTACGGGAGCGAGGAGTGCCAGCGCAGGCGGGTCATGATCTCGACCTTGCTGGCGCCCACCGACTGGAAGAACTCCACCGCGAGCGGATCGGCGGCACGCAGGCCCGCGATGGCGTTCACGAGGACGGGAAAGAACGTGATGAGCGCGGCGATGATGATCTTGGGCCAGAGGTTGTACCCGATCCACACCACCAGCAGCGGGGCGATCGCGATGAACGGCACGAGCTTGAGGAAGACCGCGAGCGGGAAGAGGCTCTTCTCGACCACTCGCCACTGCGCCATCAGGACGGCGCCGATGATGCCCACGCCGGAGCCGATGACCAGGCCGATGCCGGCGGCGGCGAAGGTCCAGGAGATCTCGTACAGGTAGGACCAGATCTGCTCCTGGAGCCGCTCGATCGTCTGGCTCGCGCTCGGGAAGATGAACGTGGGGGTTTCGGTCACGCGGACGAGGACCTCCCACAGGATGAGCAGGGCGATCAGGCCGCCCACCAGGCCCAGCAGGTTCTGCACCGCGCGCAGCGCGCCGAGGATCAGCTTCATGGGTCCGGCCGCCACCTGCGTGCCGGCGGACGCCATCTGCGCGCCGCTCATGGCTTAGTGGCGCAGGAGCTTGCGGAGGTGGTCGGCGTAACGCACGAACTCCGCGCTCGACTCGATCTCCTCGTTGCGCGGACGCGGCAGCTTGATGTCGATCACCTCGCGGATCTCGCCGGGGCGCGGCGACATGACGATGACCCGGTCCGACAGCACGATCGCCTCGGGGATGCTGTGCGTGACGAAGAGGACCGTCTTCTTCGACTGGCTCCAGATCCGCAGGAGCTCGTAGCGCATGCCATCGCGGGTGATCTCGTCGAGCGCGCCGAACGGCTCGTCCATGAGCATGAGCGACGGGTCGAAGATGAGGGCGCGCGCGATGGCGACGCGCTGCTGCATCCCTCCGGAGAGCTGGTAGGGGTGCGCCTTCGCGAACGACGCGAGCCCGACGAGCTCGAGGATCTCCTCGGTCGAGCAGAGCCGCTTGGCCGCCGCGGCACGGTTGAGCTCGAACGGGAGCTCGATGTTGCCGACGACGGTGCGCCAGGGCAGCAGGGCCGGCGACTGGAAGACGAAGCCCATGTCCTTGGCGCGCTGCGCCTCGCTCGGCGAGTTGCCGCGGATCTGGATCGTGCCGCTGGTCGGCTCGATCAGCCCGCCGATGATCCGGAGCAGCGTGGACTTGCCGCAGCCGCTCGGGCCGATCAGCGTGACGAACTCATGCTCGGCGATCGTCACGCTCGCCTCGCGGAGCGCTTCGACCGATCCGGTGCGGAGATCGAACCGCTTGGAGACCTTGTCGATGACGACGTGCTCTCTTGTGTTGTGGAACGCCGACGCGGATTGAGCGACGGGGTTTTTGATGTGCTGCACGGCGGTAGGGTAAAGTCGCCGGGCCGGGACCGTAAAGTGGCTCACACGCCGAGAGCGCGTCCTGGCCGGGGGAGGCGAGGCCCATGGGGGACAAGCAGCACCGGTTGCGGCGCATCTTCGGCGCCGACGGTCGCACCGTCATCGTCGCGATGGACCACGCGGGCTACATGGGTCCGGTTCCCGGACTGATCGACCCCGCGGACACCGTGCGCAAGGTCGTCGCCGGCGGCGCCGACGCGGTCATGTCGAACATCGGGTCGGCGCGCCGCTACGTCGGGGCGCTGGACGGCCGGGGACTGATCATCAGCGTCGACCTGAGTGCTCCGGATCCGCTCGCGGTGGTCGAGCAGGCACTCGAGTTCGGCGCCGACTCCCTCAAGACGCTGGCCTTCTACGGCGCGGAGGACCCCGTCGGCATGCGCAATCTGGGCCGCTACGCCGTCCTGTGCGACCGGTGGGGCCTGCCGTTCCAGGCCGAGATCATTCCGTTCTCGTTCGCCGCGACCGACAAGCACACGCCGGAGAACATCGCGCTCGCCGCCCGCGTCGCGGCGGAGCAGGGCGCCGACTACGTGAAGACCATGTACACGGGTGACCCCGATTCGTTCCGCAAGGTCGTGGAGGGCGCGGGGGTGCCGGTCGTGATCCTGGGCGGAGCCCGCCAGGACGGCGGCCGTCCGGTCGCCGGGCAGGTCGCCGACGCCGTTCGCGCCGGCGCCGCGGGCATCGCGTTCGGGCGGAACATCTGGTCCGCACCGGACCCGGAGGGAGCGGCGCGCGAGTTCAGCGCGGCCGTGCACGGGACCAGGCCGGCGGCGCGCGAAACGGTCCGGGCATAAGCGCCCTCGCCGTGCGGCCCGTCCCGAAGACGATGCGGCGCGCGGTCATCACGGAGCCGCAGCGGGTCGAGATCCAGGAGTCCGAGATTCCCGAGCTGCAGCCGGATCAGATGCTCGTCCGCGTCAACTCCGCGGCGCTGTGCACTTGGGAGCAGCGCACCTTCTCCGGCGTCGACACGTGGTCGTATCCGCTCGTCGGCGGCCACGAGTACTCCGGCACCGTCGTCGCGGCGGGTCCAGAGGTCGTGGGCGGCATCAAGGTGAACGACCGCGTGTGCGTGATGGGGCTCCAGCGGTGCGGGTACTGCTACTCGT
>VGPA01000057.1 GCA_016875665.1 Chloroflexota bacterium
GTGCGCGGATCGAGCACGATCGCGGCCCGCCGCACGGTCGAGCTGCCGAGCGCGCGGATCCCGGCGCTCGCGACCTTGCGCACGCGTTCGTAGGTCGCGTCCTCCGCCTTGCCCGCCTCCACGAGGACCACTCGTTCCGGCGAAGCGCCGAACTGCGTGACCACGCCGTACAGGCTGCCCATCGCGCCGGCGTCGACCGCGGCCGCCGCGCGAGCGCGAACGGGACGGGGCAGTCCGGGAGGCAACGCACCGTCGGTCACCGGCACGATGACGGCGCCGTAGTCGCCGAGATCGGTCAGGGCGGCGGCGGAGACCTTCACGGCTCCACATCATATGGGGCCGATGCGGAGCGCCGCCCGCGAAGGACGAAGCCCGGGCTATGCGCCCCGCAGGCGATCGAGATCGCGCCGCTCGCGCTTGGTCGGGCGGCCGGTTCCGCGCTCGCGCACGAACACGGGGACGAACCGTTCGCGCGGGGGCGGCGGCGGGCTGTGGTCGACCAGGCACGCCGCGGCGATGGGCGCGCCGACACGCTTATCGATGAGCGCGACGACCTCGAGGATGCGCTGGCGGTCGAGCATCGCCTCGACCTTGTCTCCGACTTTCACGGACGTGGCCGCCTTGATCGAGTGCCCGTTGACCTTCACGTGGCCGCCGCGGCAGGCCTCGGTCGCCGCGGAGCGCGTCTTGTAGATGCGCACAGCCCACAGCCACACGTCGACGCGCACGCTCTCCACGCGGCCGGTCTCTACGGAGCGCTTGCCTAGCGCCAGGCTGCCGGGATCCGAACGTACGAGGCGTCGAGGTCGCGCACCGAGGCGCATCCGAGCAGCTTCATCGTGCGCACGACGCCCGAGCGGATGATGTCGATCGCCTTGGCCACGCCGGGCCCGCCCGCCGCGCCCACGCCGTACGCGTACGCGCGCCCGATGAGCACCGCGCGCGCGCCGAGGCAGAGCGCCTTCACGACGTCGCTCCCCCGCCGGATCCCGCCGTCGAGGAGGATCTCCGTGCGGCCGCCGACCGCCGCGACGACCTCGGGGAGCACCCGAAGCGTCGGCGCGACGCCATCCAGCTGCCGTCCGCCGTGGTTCGAAACGACGATCGCGTCCGCGCCGGCGTGGATCGCGCGGGAGGCGTCGTCGGCCGTGTGCACGCCCTTCACCACGATGCGGCCGCCCCATGCGTCCTTGATCCAGCGCAGGTCGGCCCAGGTGACCACCGACTGCTCGAGCGTCGTCCCGACGTCCGCGTAGCGCATCGGCCCGTCGGCGAGCACGACGTTGGGGAACGACATGAGCCCGCCGTCGCGGAGGAAGGCGCGCAGCCATCCCGGCCGAGCGAGGAACTGGCCGAGGAACGGCAGCATCCGGAGCGGGCGCCGCGTCAGGAGCTCGAACGTGCCGCCGCGGTGATCGCGCTCCCGCAGGCCCGCCACCGGGGTGTCGATCGTGACGACGAGCGCCGCGATCCCGGCCGCCTTCGCCCGCGCGATGGTCGAAAGCGCCACGTCGCGCCCGCCGGCGAGATAGAGCTGGTGCCACATCGGGCCCGCGGTCGCGGCCTTCACGTCCTCGAGCCGCATGCCGGATAGCGTGGAGAGCGTGTAGGCCGTCCCGGCATCCCCGGCAGCCCTTGCGGCGACGGCCTCGCCCCGCGGGAAGAACATGCGGGTGCTTCCGATCGGGCCGAGCAGGAACGGCAGCTCGAGCGTCGCGCCGAGAACCGTCGTCCGAAGGTCCGTCGCCGGCGTCGCGACGGCGGACCGTGGCCGGAACTGGACCGCATCGAAGGCGGCGCAGTTTGCGCGGCTGGTGATCTCGTCGTCCGCGGCGCCGTCGATGTAGTCGAAGACGACGCGCGGCAGGCGCCGTTCGGCGAAACGGCGCAGATCGGCGATCGAGACCACCTCGTTCGAACGGAGCCTGGCGATTGCGCGATCCTACCGACCCACGGCGGCGCCCTGCAGCCGCGGGTCACTCCAGCCGGGCTTTCACGTCCTCCGCGGCGCCGTGCATCGCCGCGTAGATGTCCGCGTTCGGCCCGGGCCTGGTGACGCGGACCAGGGCGTCGAATCCGCTCATCGAGTGGATCCAGGCCCCGCCCACCCCGGGCTGGCGCTCGAGGCGCCGGACGAACGCGGCCGTGCGGACGAACGAACCGACCAGCGGTAGCCGGATGAGCGTGCCGTCCAGAACCGAGGTCGGCTGAGGCTGGCTGACGCGGATCCTTGTGCGGATCGACGCCACGATGCCGTCGATCGCCTCGCCCTTCGTCATGAAGCCGTTCGCCCCCGCGGCCATCGCGCTCTCGAGTGCACCGGTACTGGTGTCGCTGGTGAGGACCAGGATCTGCGCCTTCGGGGCGGCGCTGCGGAGCCCGGGCAGCAGCTCGACCGCCGTGACACCGGGCAGGTGGTAGTCGAGGACGATGACCTGGGGCTGCCGCGCGTGCGCGATCCGCAGCGCCTCGTCTCCCGTGGCCGCGATCCCGACCACCGCGAAGTCCGGCTCCTCACAGATCACCTCCGCCAATGCCTGCGCGAAGAGAAGGTGGTCCTCGACGAGCTCAATGGAGAACTGGCTCCCCATGCCGGGTATTGAATCAGTCGTCGGGACGGAGTGGGCCGATCGGTGAAGCAATGTGACCCTCTACCTCGTACGGACTAGTACCGAAGTCCCAATTGGTTAGGTCCGGGTATGGTGGTCGCCTTGGGTGCCGTTTTCCTCGAGGTCGTCCTCCCGGTCGCGCTCGTGGCCATCGCCGGCGGCCTCGTCGGGCACTGGCGCCGCATCGCGGCGGGTCCGCTCTCGTCGCTCACCTTCTACCTGTTCACGCCGTCCCTCGTCTTCCACGGCCTCACGACCACGAGCCTCACCGCCGAGCGCGGCCTTCAGGTCGCGGCGGTGCTCCTGGCCGCCTTCGGCGTGATGTTCGCCGCCGGCAGCGTGTGGTCGATCCTCCGGGGGCACGACGCGTCCTTGCGGGCCGGCTTCCTCCTGGCGGTGACGACGCCGAACATCGGCAACATGGGCCTGCCGATGGCCCGCCTCGCCTTCGGTCAGGTCGGCTTCGATATGGCGGTGGTCAACTTCATCTTCGGGACCTTCCTCGTGAACACGGGCGGCGTGGCGATCGCGTCGATAGCCGGCGGCTTCCATCCGCGCGCGCTGCTCGCGCCGTTCCGCTTCCCCGCCCTGTATGCCGGCATCGCCGGCCTCGCCGTGAACGCGCTCCACATCGAGCTGCCGGTGGCCATCGAGGCGCCCATCGCGACCCTCGCCGGCGCGGCGATCCCGTGCATGCTCGTGGTGCTCGGGCTCCAGCTCAAGCAGGCGGCGGGACGAGACCACGTCCCCGACACCGTTGCCGCAAACATCGGGCGCCTGCTCATCGGCCCGGTGATCGGTTGGCTCACCGCGACCGCCGTCGGCCTCACGGGCGTCGAGCGGGCGACGCTCACGGTCCTCGCCGCGATGCCGACCGCGGTGATCGTCACCATCATCGCCACGGAGTTCCGCGCGCAGCCCGTGTTCGTGACGCGCGTCGTCGTGACGAGCACGCTCACCAGCGCCCTCACCCTGACGGCCCTGATCACCCTCGTTCGCTAGCCGTTCCGCAACCCGCGCGCCACGCGTCCCTCTCCTGACGCCCACAGATGCGAGACGCGTCAGCGGCGAAGCCTTACTCCGTCTCTCCGAGGAGCAGCACCGACGCGGTGAAGCCGTGGAGGAAGTTGCGGCCGCCGACGGGGCCGAGCTCGCCCGCGGCGAAGAATCCCGCCACCGGCATCTGACCGTACGCGCGCGCGAGCGCGCCGACATCGTGGTTCGGCTGGCCGAACAGCGCCTGACCGCGCCCGTTGCAGGAGAACAGCAGCGCGCCGGCGTGTGGTCCGGGCGCGGTCATGAGCAGCTCGCGCAGGTCCTCGCGCGCCGACTCCGCGTCGCGCACCTGGAACTGGACCGTCTGGCCCACCTCGACGGCGTCGCCGATGGCGATGCTGCCCTTGTCGCGGTCGAGCCCGATGACGTTGCGGATCACGAAGTCGCCGCGCTTCAGCTCGGGCTTCAGCTCGGATGTCGCGATGCCCACCTGCAGCCCGCGACGCATGAGCAGCCGGTCACGCTCGCTCGCGTCCCCGTAGAGCTGCTCGAGCCGGCCGACCGCCGTCGCGCCGCCGAGCGCTTCGATCACGTTGCCCTTCGCCCGCGTGATGGTGAACGTCTCGCCGATCGGGCGGCAGCCCTGCGACACCACCGCCCGCGCGCTCACCCCGGTCAGGACCGCCCCGACCGCGCCGTCGCTCACGATGCGCCCGGAGAAGACGAGCCGGTTGCGGCCCGCCTCGATGCCGCCCGAGGCGATGCCGCCGATCACCGGCACCCCCGGAGCCGTGCCGTTGAGGTGCTCGAGCAGGAGATCTGCCGGGAACGTGAACGGATCCGCGAGCAGGAGCACGACCGGCTTCGCCGCGCCCCCGGGAAGCTCGTCCATGCCGTCGATGAGCGCGTGATCGCCGTCGCGCTTGAACGCGAGGCGGAAGGGCTCGATCGCGGCGCCCGGCAGCGAGGCGGCCCAGACGGCGACCGCCGGCGCGTCCTCCACCTCGGAGCCGCCGCCGATGATCCCCCCGGCGGTGCAGCCGAGCAGCACCGCGCCCTCCGTCTCGGACGCCAGCAAGTCGACGATCCCGCGCAGCTCGCCGACGAAGTGCGGCGACACGAAGAGCATCACGAGATCCGGCGACGCACCATCCATGGGCTCGAGCGCGGCGTCGAGCGCCGCGCGCGCGGCCGTCCGACCGTCGTCCTGCCGGGAGAGGCCGGAGCCCACGCGCACCGTCACCCCGCCAGCCTACGGCGCGTGCGCGCTACGCGGCGCGCTCGATCTGGAGGAAGTCATCCCATGTGACCTTTGAGTGACCCCTACGCTTGAAAGCATGCCGCACGACACCGGCCTCATCACCACCATCGGCTACGCGCTTGGATTCGCCGTTGTCGGCGGCCTCCTCGCGGTCCGCCTCGGCCTGCCCCCGCTGGTGGGCTATCTGCTGGCCGGGGTCGCGATCGGCCCGTTCACGCCGGGCTTCGTCGCGGACGCACGCGTGGCCGCGGAGCTCGCCGAGATCGGCGTGATCCTGCTCATGTTCGGGGTCGGCATCCACTTCTCCCTGCGCGACCTTATCGCCGTCCGGCGCGTCGCCATCCCGGGCGCGCTGGCGCAGATCGCCGCCGCGACGGCCGTCGGTGCGGGCGGGGCGATGTGGTCCGGCTGGCCGTTCGGGGCGGGACTGATGCTGGGACTCGCGGTGTCCGTGGCGAGCACCGTCGTGCTGCTGCGCGCGCTCATGGAGCGCGGGCTCCTCGACACGCTGCACGGCCGCATCGCCGTGGGCTGGCTGATCGTCGAGGACCTCTTCATCGTCTTCGTGCTCGCGCTCCTGCCCGCGACGGCGGACATCCTCTCCGGCGCGAACCAGGACCCGACACGGATCGTCGGCGACCTCGCGGTCACGCTTCTGAAGCTCGCCGCGCTCGGCACGCTCATGGCGGTCGTCGGGCTGCGCGCGGTGCCCTGGCTCCTCACGAGCGTCGCGCGGACCGGCTCGCGCGAGCTGTTCACGCTCACGATCCTGGCCCTCGCCCTCGGCGTCGCCATGGGCGCTGCCGCCCTTTTCGGGGTGTCGCTCGCGCTCGGCGCGTTCCTCGCGGGAGCGGCGACCAACGAGTCCGACGTCAGCCACCACGCCGCGTCCGAGGCGCTCCCGCTCCGCGACGCGTTCGCCGTGCTGTTCTTCGTCTCCGTCGGCAT
The DNA here is from genome assembly GCA_016875665.1 of Chloroflexota bacterium. Classification (GTDB taxonomy): domain Bacteria; phylum Chloroflexota; class Limnocylindria; order P2-11E; family P2-11E; genus SHYN01. Next base: position 5,815 of record VGPA01000057.1, read on the forward strand.
GCTGTTCGACCCCGCGACGCTGCTCTCCGCGCCGCTCGCGATCCTGGGGCTGCTCGCGCTCATCGTCGTCGGCAAGGGCCTCGTCGCGCTCGGGATCGTCCTCGTGCTCGGCTACCCGCGGCGCTCGGGCCTGGTCGTCGCGCTCGGCCTCGCGCAGATCGGAGAGTTCTCGTTCCTGCTCTCCGACATGGGCCGCCGCCTCGGGCTCATGTCGGAGCAGGGACACAACCTCGTCCTCGCGGCGGCACTCGTCTCGATCACGCTCAATCCGTTTCTCTTCAGGCTGCTCGACCGGCTCGACGCGCTCCTCGGACGGTGGACCGTGCGCGCTGGCGCCGAGGACCTCGCCGAGTCGCTCGATACCAGCCACGCCGACCGCCGCGGACACGCCGTCATCTGCGGCCTCGGCAGCGTGGGCGAGATGGTGGCGCAGGCGCTGCGCCGCCGGTCCTTCGACACCGTCGTCATCGAGCTCGACAAGCGCCGCGTCGAGGACGCGCGCAGGCGTGGGCTCGACGTGCTGTTCGGTGACGCGGCGAGCGAGCTGATCCTCGAGCACGCCGGCCTCGCGCGCGCTCGTGTGCTGGTCATCGCCCTCGAGGACGCGAGCGTGACCCAGCGAATCGTCGAGGTCGCGCGCCGCCTCCGGCCCGATCTCGCGCTGGTCGTGCGCACGCAGGGCGAGCGGATGTGGCGGACCCTGAGCGACATGCGCGGCACCTTCGCGGTGCTCGGCGAGCGCGAGGTCGCCGTCGCCATCGCGTCGCACGCGCTTGCGCGGTTCGGCGTGAGCGCGGCGGAGATCGCGAGCATCACCAGCGGCCTTCGGCGCGCGGCGCCGGTGACGCCGCCCTCCTAGCCGGGCACCAGCTCGATGAGCGCGAGGCAGGAGATCGGGTCACCAGCCTTGTCGTGCGCCTCACCCACCTCGCTGAACCCGCAATCGCGGTAGTACGCGCGGAGGGGGACGTTCTTGCGGCTGTCGTCGTCGGCGCGGTCAACCCTTCGCACATGCCGGCGAACATCGAGAGTCATCACGACGGCCGACGGTACTCGTTCGCATGCGTGTGGTCACGGGCTCCGTGCCAAGGGCCGGACTTGAACCGGCGACCCATGCTTCTTCAGAGCATTGCTCTACCAGCTGAGCTACCTTGGCGGGCCTTCCTCATTATCGCGTAGCGGCCCGTAGGCTTGCGCGACGCTCTCCCCCGAGCGCTCTGCGCTCACCGTCCACGACCCGCGCACGGTCGCAGGCGCCGACCTCGAAGACTCGGTCGATCTTCTCGGGACGATCGACCGCGAGCGCCGGCCGGCCAGAAGATGGCGGAGCCGGAGTACCAGCCCACGATGCGGCGCTCGGACCCGGCGACGCCGCGCGAGATCCGGCACGCGCCAGGGGCAGGGAGCCTCGCGGCGATGATCCAGCCGGAGTGGCCCGCCTCGAACGCCGCGATGCTCGCGATCAACCACCGGCTCGGGTTCACGCTCGGCTTCATGGCGACCGCGTGGCAGGGTCCGGTGGAGAGCGTCCTCCGCGCTACGGCGCGATCGGCCGGCTGAAGGGCGAAACGCCGCGCGCGTCAGCCGTCGGAACGGACTCGCAGGCGGCCGTCGTGCCAGGGCGTTCCCATGGCCGGCAGCAAGAAGCGGTCGAGGCCGAGCCAGCCCGCCGTCTTCCACGCGAGGACGAGCGCGAGCGCGAGGAGGAGCAGGACCGGATTGGTGCTTACGGTGCCCGCGAGCAAGAAGTTCGTGTTGAGGAACGCGCCGAAGGCCGCGACGATCCCGGTGAACGCTCCGACGAGCAGGAGGATCCCCACCGCGGTCTCCGTGTAGGCAAGGAGCGGGCCGAACCATGGGTGCGCGTTCGCGTCGAGCAGCGTCTGGAGGAATCCGCGGTACCAGTCGTACGTGATCGCGGGACGCGCGGGCGGCGGCGGCACCGCGGCGGCGCGCGTCCAGAATGCCTTGATCGCCTCGCCGGTCTGCGTCCACGCGGGATCTTGGACTTTGTGCAGTCCGGCGTCGAGCCAGGCCCACCCGACGTAGAGGCGGATCGGAAGCCACAGGAACGCGACGCGCGTGTCCGCGAAGAGCAGGGTCGCGATCGGCGGGTCGGTGATGATGCGCCGGGATCCGATCACGCCGCTGATTCTGGCAGACGTTCGTCCACCGCGGCTGCGGGTCCTCGGCACCACGGCGGCTCCGTAGCATCGAGCGATGCGCTCCCTGATCGTCACGGCGCTCGTGCTCGCGGCCTGCACCCCGCCCGCTGCGGCGGCGCCGGCCGCGCCCACGGCT
>VGPA01000058.1 GCA_016875665.1 Chloroflexota bacterium
TCGGTGACGGTCTGCTCCTTCTCGTTCCAGGTCCCCGCCTGGCGCATCTCGTACTCCGTGCGCGGCACGAGCGCGTTCGTAGGGCAGACGCCGACGCAGTTGCCGCAGTAAACGCACGCGGAGTCCGGCAGCGGGACCTCATGCTCGGTCGCGATGCCCGCGTCGAAGCCGCGCCCCGCGACCGCGATGGCGAAGGTGTTCTGCGCGTCGGTGCCGCAGGCTTCGACGCACTTGTAGCAAAGGATGCAGCGCGAGTAGTCCCGCACGTAGAGCTCGTTGTCGACCTTCACGGGGCGAGCGACGGTCGCACGCTCCGCGCCGAATCGTTCGGGCTGCGCGCCGTACCGCTCGGACCAGCGGCGGACGTCGTCGCTCGCCTGCGAGAGGTCCACAGACGACCCGAGCAGCTCGAGCACGAGCCGCCGGCTGTGGCGCACGCGCTCGCTGTCTGTCCGCACGGCCATCCCGGGCGTGACCGCGCGCGAGCACGACGGCACCAGCGTGCGCGAACCCTCGACCTCGACCACGCAGACGCGGCAGACGTTCACGGGAGTGAGCGTCTCGAGGTAGCAGAGCGTCGGCGTTTCGACGCCGCGGCCGCGCAGCGCCTCGAGGATCGTGCTGCCTTCGGGGACGGCCACCTTCTGTCCGTCGACCGTGAGGTCGACGAGGGGACGCGGCGGCGCCATCGGGAAGGTCTTCACGAGCCGCCGCCGAGCACGCCCAGCTTCGCGATGGCCGAGCGGACCGCGCCGGAGGCCGTGTGGCCCAGCCCGCAGATCGACGCGTCGCGCATGACCCCGGCCAGGTCGTCGAGCAGCGCGATCTCCCGGCGCCGGCTGTCGGCCGCCGCAGTCAGCGCGAGCCGGTCGAGCGACTCGACCTGCCGCTGGGTGCCGACGCGGCACGGCACGCACTGCCCGCAGGACTCCTCGCGGAAGAACCGCGCGATCCGCTTCACGACTGCGTCGAGGTCCACGGAGTCGTCGAACGCGAGCACCACCCCGGACCCGAGGCTCGCGCCGATCGCACGGACGCCTTCGTAGGTCAGGGGGACGTCGATCTCGTCGGGCGTGAGGAACGAGCCCGCGGCGCCGCCGAGGAGCACCGCGCGCAGCGAGCGCCCCTCGCGCATGCCGCCCGCGAGTTCGAGGATCTGCCGGAGGGTCGGGCCGAACGGCACCTCGTACACGCCCGGGCGCCGCACCGTGCCGCTCACGCAGAAGAGCTTGGTGCCGGTCGACCCCTGGGTTCCCACTCCTGCGTACGCGGCGCCGCCCAGGCGGACCACCTCGAGCCCGGCGAGCAGGGTTTCGACGTTGTTGATCGCGGTCGGCTTGCCGAAGAGCCCGTGAGTGACCGGGAACGGCGGCTTGTTGCGCGGCTCACCGCGCTTGCCCTCGATCGAATTGAAGAGCGCCGTTTCCTCGCCGCAGATGTACGCGCCGGCGCCGCGGCGAAGGGTGATCTCGAGCTCGCCGATCAGGCCGCGCGCCCGCGACTCACGGATCGCGTGCGCCATCCGCTCCGCCGCGAGCGGGTACTCGCCGCGCACGTACAGGAAGGCGCGGTCCGCGCCAACGGCGAACGCGGCGAGGGCGATCGCCTCGACCAGCGCGAAGGGGTCGCCTTCCATGAGCACGCGGTCTTTGAACGTGCCGGACTCCGACTCGTCGGCGTTGCACACGACGTAGTGCGGGCGCACGGACGCGGCCGCGACGGACTCCCACTTCACACCCATCGGGAACGCCGCGCCGCCCCGGCCCGCGAGCCGCGAGGCCTTGATCTCGGCGATCACCACCGCAGGCCCGAGGTCGCGCGCCTTGCGGAGCGCTGCCCCGCCCTCGTTCGCCAGGTGGTCGTCGACGCTGGCGGGATCGATCCGCCCGATGCGCCGCAGGAGGCGCAGCTCCGGCGAGCCCGCCTGCGGGACCGCAGGCCCGTCGGCGGCGGCCGCGGGGTTGGCCGCTCGCGCGGCGACGGCTCCGGCATCGGCTGGGGCGATCGCCTCGTCCATCGCACCGGTGCCCGACCGCTGCAGGAGGACGGCGGGGCCGCGCTCGCACTGCCCGAGGCACGGGCTCCGGTGCCACTCCCACGCCGGATCGCGCGGACGCCGCTCGAGGTCGGCGATGAGCGCCTCGGAGCCGTTCGCGCGGCAGGCGATGTCGTCGCACACGTGCGCGACAGTCGCCGCGCGCTCTTGCAGCGAGAACATCGCGTAGAAGCTCGCGACGCCGTACGCGTCGGCCGGCGGCACGGTCAGTCGATCGCAGATGTACGCCAGGGCCTCGCGGCTGATCCAGCCGCGCGCCGCCTGCGCCGCGTGGAGCGCCGGGAGCAGGAGATCGTGCCGCTCGCGCGCCGCGTGGCCTCCGAGCGCCACGTGCGCCGAGCGCGGCTCCTGCGCACCTACGACCGCGTCGATCGCCGCTCGCTCGAGCGGCGTCGGCTCGGCCGGCGCGATGCGCAGGTCCATCAGGCAAGCACCGGCGCGAGGCGCTCGATGCGGACGGCCGCCGCCTTGAACTCCGCGGTGCCGGACTTGGGGTCGGTCGCGTCGATGGTCAGGATGTTCGTCTCGACCTGATCGGGGAAATGGAGCGTCATGAACACGAGGCCGGGACGGAGCGAGTCGTCGAGATGCACAGGCGCCACGACCGAGCCGCGGCGGGAGATGACGCGGACGAGCTCCCCTTCCTGCACGCCGAGACGCCGGGCGTCGGCCGCCGACATGTCGATCGTCTCCGGCCGGCGGAGGGGCGACGTGTACAGGCCGGTCTGGACGCCCGTGTTGTATGAGTCGAGCCGCCGGCCGGTGGTCAGCCGCAGGGGAAACTCCGCGTCCACGACGTCCACCGGCGGATCGTGCGCGACGACGGAGAACGGCGCGCGGGGTCCGCGCTTGGACTCCTCCTCTTCCCAGAGCCGGCCGTGCAGGAACGGTGAGCCGGGATGGCTCTCGTCGGGGCAGGGCCACTGGATCCCACCGAGCGCTTCGAGGCGCTCGTACGACATCCCGCGATGCATCGGCGAAAGCGAGCGGAGCTCCTCCCACGCGGACTCCGGCGTGACCTCGCCCCAGTCTCGGCCGAGTCGCCTGGCGAGCTGCGTGATGACCCAGAGGTCGTCGCGGGCGTCACCCGGCGGCTCGAGGGCCTTGCGCACGCGCTGCACGCGCCGCTCGCTGTTGGTCACCGTCCCCTCGGACTCGGCCCAGGACGCGGACGCGGGCAGGATCACGTTCGCGAGGCTCGCCGTTTCGGTCATGAGGATGTCCTGCACCACGAGGAACTCGAGTCCCTCGAGCAGCGCACGGGCCCGATGCGCGTCGGCCTCGGAGCGCGCGGGATTCTCGCCGATCACGTAGAGCGCCGTGAGCTCCCTGTGCTCCATCGCCTCGAACATCTGCGTCAAGTTCTTGCCGTATTTCGGCGGGATCTCGCAGCTCCACGCCTGGTTGAAGCGGGCGCGCGCCTCGGGCATCGTCTCGAGGTCCTGGAAGCCGGGCAGTTTGTTGGGGATCGCGCCCATGTCGCCGCCGCCCTGGACGTTGTTCTGTCCACGGAGCGGGTTGAGGCCCGAGCCCCACCTGCCCACATGGCCCGTGAGCAGCGCGAGGTTGATCAGGGCGAGCACGTTGTCGACGGCGTTGTGGTGCTCGGTGATCCCGAGCGTCCAGCAGATCTGGCTGTTCGGCGCCTTGGCGTACGTATGCGCCATCTCGCGGATCGCGGCCGCCGGCACGCCCGTCAGCCGCTCCCCCTCCTCGAGGGTGAAGGGCTCCACGCTCGCCGCGTACGCGGCGAAGCCGCTCGTGGCGCGTTCGATGAACGCCCGGTCGTGGAGTCCGGCGTGGATGATCTCGCGCGCGAGCGCGTTCGAGAGCGCGATGTCCGATCCGACCTCGATCCCGAGCCAGACGTCCGCCCAGCGCGCCGTGCCGGTGCGGCGTGGATCGACCGTGTACAGGCGCGCGCCGCGCCGGATGCCCTTGAGCACGTGATGGAAGAAGATCGGATGCGTCTCACGGGCGTTCGAGCCCCAGAGCACGATCACGTCCGCTTCTTCGATCTCCCGGTACGAGGAGGTTCCGCCCCCGGCGCCGAACACAGTGGCCAGACCGACCACGCTCGGAGCGTGTCAGGTCCGATTGCAGGAATCGACGTTGTTGCTGCGCAGCACCTGGCGCATGAACTTCTGCGCGATGAAGTTCATCTCGTTCGTCGCCTTGGAGCAGCTGAAGAGGCCAATACCGTGGCCGCCGTGCTTGTCCGCGGCGGCACGCAGGCCGGCGGCGGCCGCGTCGAGCGCCTCGTCCCAGGAGGCCGCGCGGAACCCGGCGGAGGTCCTGATTAGCGGCGTCGTGAGGCGCTCGGGCGCGGCCTTCATGCCGCGATTGATCATGCTCCTTTTCAGAACAGGCCGACGATACGGCCGTCGGGGCCGAGGCCGACCTTCTCCCCTGCCGGGTGCGAGGGCAGGCCGGGCATCGTCGTCATTTCGCCCAGCAGCGGGTAGATGAAGCCGGCACCGGCCGAGAGGCGGGCGTCGCGCACGGTCACGGAGAAGTCGTTCGGCCGGCCCTTCAGAGCGGCGTTGTCCGACAGCGAAAGGTGGGTCTTGGCCATGCAGATGGGCAGGTCCGCGTACCCCTGCTCCGTGAAGCGCTTGAGCGCCGCATCGGCCGCGGGGAGGTACATCACGTCCTTCGCGCCGTACATCGTCGTCGCGATCGCCTTGATCTTGTCCTTGATCGGCAGGTCGAGCGGGTACACGTAGCGGAAGGAGCTGGGGCCGCTCGCAGCCGAGACCACCGCCTCGGCCAGCTCGGTCGCGCCCGCCCCGCCCTTGGCCCAGTGCTGGGCCTCAACGACGGCGTAGGCGCCGCCCTGCATGGCCATCCGCTTCACCAGCTCCAGCTCGCCCGGATGGTCGGTCGGGAAGCGGTTGATGGCGACGACTGCCGGCAGCCCGCAGGTGCGGACGTTCTCGATCTGCTTCAGCAGGTTCCCGATTCCCGCGGCGACGGCATCCTCGTCCTGGTCGGCGAGGCGCTTGTCGAGTGGGCGGCCGGCGACGATCCGGAAGCGCCCCGAGTGGCTCTTGAGGGCGCGCAGCGTGCAGACGATCACCGCCGCGTTCGGCACGAGACCGCTCGTGCGGCATTTGATGTCGACGAACTTCTCGAAGCCGAGATCGGCGCCGAAGCCCGCCTCGGTCACGCAGTAGTCGGTGAGCCGCAGCGCGATCTGGTCGGCCACGATGGACGAGTTCCCGTGCGCGATGTTGCCGAACGGGCCCGCGTGGATGAAGGCGGGCCCGTTCTCGAGCGTCTGGAGGAGATTGGGCTTGAGCGCGTCCTTCATCAGCACGGTGAGCGCGCCGTCCACCTGAAGATCCTTCGCGGTAAGCGCCTTGCCGTCGCGGGTCTGCCCAAAGACCATGCGCCCGAGGCGCGCGCCGAGGTCATCGATGTCCGTGGCGAGAGCGAGGATCGCCATGATCTCCGACGCGGTCGCGATGTCGAAGCCGCTCTCGCGCGTGACGCCGTTCCCCTGGCCCAGACCGACGACGATGCTGCGGAGCGAGCGGTCGCTGATGTCGAGCACGCGCTTCCAGCTGATGCTCTTGGGGTCGATCCCGAGCGGGTTGCCGTGATAGAGGCTGTTGTCGATGAAGGCGGCCATGAGGTTGTGCGCCACGCTCACCGCGTGGTTGTCGCCCGTCAGATGGAGGTTGATCTCCTCCATCGGCACCACCTGGGAGTACCCGCCGCCGGCGGCGCCGCCCTTGATGCCGAACACCGGGCCGAGCGAAGGCTGCCGGATGTTCACCGTGGCGCGCTTGCCGATGTGATTCAGGGCTTGCGCCAGGCCGATCGTCGTCGTCGTCTTGCCCTCGCCGAGCGGCGTGGGCGTGATCGCCGTGACGACCACGTACTTCCCGAGCGGGCGGTCTGCGAGCCGGGCGCGCACGCCGAGGTCGACCTTGCCTTTGAAGCGTCCGTAGGGCTCGAGCTCGTCCTCGTGCAGCCCCAAGGTGCTGGCGATCTGCGCGATCGGCTGGAGCCGCGCACTTTGCGCGATTTCTATGTCGGACGGAACCGTTGCCTCGACCGCCATTTGCTGCTCAACCCCCACCCGGCTTGGATGCGTCGCCCCGACGGGCCGGACTCGTGCGGCGACGGTACGTCCCATTTCGAGACGCTCGCATCGGCATCCGGCACAAAACAGGCCCCGGCGCTTGTCACATCCGCTCACCCGCCCATGCGCGCCCGCCCATAAACTGCCTTTCGTCCCCATGTCATCCGACCTCGTGCAGCGCACCCTGCACGCCTTCAGTGACGACCTCGCTTCCCCGCGCCCGACGCCGGGCGGCGGAAGCGCCGCCGCTTACGCGGGGGCACTCGCGGCAGCCCTTGCCGCGATGGTGGCCCAGATCGCGCGGCGCAAGTCGGACGATCCGGGGATCGTCGCGCTCGTCACTGAAGTCGAGGCGCTCCGCCTGGAGCTGCTGCGCCTCCTTGACGCCGACGCGGACGCGTACGGCCTCGTCGCCGACGCGATGAAGCTGCCGCGCGCCACCGAGGCCGAGAAGCAGGCGCGCGCGGAGCGGCTCCAGGAGGCGCTCGTCGCCGCGTCGCGCGTGCCGCTTGAAATGGCGGCCACCGGTCGCAGGCTGTTCCCGGTGTGCGAGCGCGCGCTCGAGCTCGCCAGCAACGCGACGGCGAGCGACGTGGGCGTGGCCGCCTGGCTGGCGGAGGCGTGCGTGCGCGGCGCCGCGCTGAACGTGATGGTGAACATCGCGTCCCTCAAGGACGAGAAGCGCGTCAAGTCGCTCTCCGAGGAGCTCGACCGCGCGCTCGAGGGGGTCGACACCATGCGCCGCTCGGTCACCGACCGGGTGGAGGCGAGGATCGCGCGATGACGGCGCGCCTGCTGAGCGGCAAGCCGATCGCCGACAGGGTCGCCGCGCGATCCAAGGAGCGCAACGAGGCGCTCAAGCGCCGGGGCATAACCCCCCGGCTTGCGATCATCTCCGTCGGGACGGATCCCGCGGCCAGCTCGTACGCCGGGCGACTGATCAAGGGTGCGAAGGGCATGGGCATCGAGGTCGCCGACGTCACGATGCCGCGCGAGATCACCGAGCAGGAGCTGCGTGACCGGCTCGACGCCGTGAGCCGCGACCGCACGGTGCATGGAATGCTGCTCCTCACCCCGCTTCCGGGTGCGCTCGACGAGCTGCACGTGGTCGACCACATCACCGTCGAGAAAGACGTCGAAGGCATGAACCCGTTCAGCATGGGCCTGCTCGTCGACGGCCGGCCCAAGTTCATCCCGTCAACCGCCGAGGCGATCGTCGAGATGCTGCGGTACTACGACATCCCGCTCCGCGGAGCGCACACGGTCATCCTGGGGCGCAGCACCGTCATCGGGCGCCCGGTGGCATCGCTCTTGCTCGAGGAGGACGCGACCATCACGATCACGCACTCGCGCACGGTCGGGCTCGAGAGTCTGACCCGAGGCGCGGACGTGGTCGTGGTCGGCGTGGGGAAGGCCGGACTGATCCGCGGCGAGATGCTGAAGCCCGGCGCGGTCGTGATCGATGCCGGCATCAACGTGACTCCGACTGGCATCGTCGGTGACGTCGACACGGAGAGCGTGAGCGCGGTCGCCTCGGCCCTCAGCCCGGTACCCGGCGGTGTCGGAGCCGTGACGACCGCGCTCCTACTGCGGAATGTGATCACTGCTACCGAGGAACAGACTTGACTAAAAGTCGATCGTCGGAGGAGACCCGCCGCTCGTATCCGCTGACGCTGGCTCGGCCGCCTGGCCAAGGAAGGCGAACACGAGCGTCAGGACCGCAATGAACCTAAGAGCTGCCACGCTTCACCTCTCAAGAATCGAACTTGGACGCCTAGTGGATTCGTAGGCCTTCGCCGCTAGATCAGCTGCCCGTGCCTCATCGCCATCTTGACGGGCAAGGGCGCTCAACTCCATCAGCACGGCTCCCAATTCAGCTCTTGCGCCCGTTGCTTGATACACCGCAGCCGCCTCCCCCAACTGCAGCTCGCTCTTCGACAGGTCACCTTGAGCCCT
>VGPA01000059.1 GCA_016875665.1 Chloroflexota bacterium
GGGGACGTTCGACCCGGCCATCGTCGACCGCTGGCTGCGCGTGAGCGACCGCGACGGCCTGCTCATGGCGCGTCGCGTCGCGCGCGAGGAGGGCATCCTCGTCGGTGGCTCGTCCGGCACGGCGCTCCACGCCGCGGTGATGACGGCGAGCGGCCTCGACGAGTCGGCGCTCGTGGTCGTGCTCTTCCCCGACTCGGGGCGCTCGTACCTCTCCAAGCTGTTCAACGACGAGTGGATGCGCCAGAACGGGTTCACCGAGCGCTTCTTCATGCCGGCCACGGTCGACGACGTGCTGCGCGACCGAATCGGGACGCCGGAGCTGATCTGCGTGTCGCAGGCGGACACCGTGCGCGCAGCGATCGAGACGATGCAGCGCTACGGCATCTCGCAGATCCCGGTGACGACCGCGGGGCGGCTGGACCGCGCGGAGGAGATGGTGGGCAGCGTGCAGGAGCGCACCATGCTCGATCGCGTGTTCCGCGACCCCGAGCTGGTCGATCAGCGCGTCGAGCGCGTCATGGAGGCGCCCTTTCCGGTCGTGCGCGACTCCGACGCGGTCGAGCGCCTGTACGCGGAGCTGTCGGCGGGTGCGCCGGCCCTGCTCGCCCTCGCCGGCGAGCGCCCGGTCTCGATCATCACCAAGGCGGACCTGCTCGAGTTCGTCGCGCACCAGCGGCGGAGGGGGCATTGATGGCGCGTGAGCGCAAGCGGCACAACGCGTCGTTCGAGACGCTCGCGATCCACGCGGGCCAGGACCCGGAGGGGCTGACCGGCGCGGTGGCCGTGCCGATCTTCCAGACGAGCACCTTTGCGCAGGAGGCCGTCGGCAAGCACAAGGGCTACGAGTACTCCCGCTCGGGCAATCCGACGCGCACGGCGCTCGAGACCTGCCTCGCCGCGCTCGAGGGTGGGCAGTGGGGTCTCGCGTTCGCCTCGGGCCTCGCGGCGAGCGACGCCGTGGCGCATCTCCTGTCCTCGGGCGACCACGTCGTGATCGCGGACGACGTGTACGGCGGCACGTACCGGCTGTTCGCGCGGGTGTTCGACCGTGCCGGCATCGCGCTCTCGCCGGTCGACATGCGCGATCACGCCGCGGTCCGCCGCGCCGTCACGAAGAAGACGCGGCTCGTCTGGATGGAGTCGCCGACCAACCCGATGCTCAAGATCGTCGACATCGCCGCGATCAGCGAGATCGCGCACAAGGCCGGCGCCATCGCGCTTGTGGACAACACCTTCGCCACGCCGTTCCTCCAGCGCCCGCTCGCGCTCGGCGCCGACCTCGCGCTCCACTCGACCACCAAGTACATCGGTGGCCACTCGGACGTGGTCGGCGGCGCCGTGATCGGCAATGGGGCGGAGCTGCGCGAGCGGCTCGCGTTCGTGCAGAACGCCGCGGGCGGTGTGCCCGGCCCGTTCGACTGCTGGCTCGTCCTGCGCGGCGCCAAGACGCTGGCCGTACGGATGGAGCGCCACTCGCAGAACGCGCTCGCCGTCGCGGAGTGGCTCCAGGAGCACCCGAAGGTGAGCCGCGTGATCTACCCCGGCCTCGCCTCCCATCCCGGGCACGACCTCGCACGCCGGCAGATGCGCGAGTTCGGGGGGATGCTGTCGTTCGAGGTGCAGGGCGGCGAGGCGGCGGCCAAGCGCCTGGTCGCGAAGACGAAGGTGTTCACCCTCGCCGAGTCGCTCGGCGGCGTCGAGTCGCTGATCGAAGTGCCGCTCGCGATGACGCACGCGTCGGTGCGCGGGACCAAGGTCGCGCCGCCCGCCGCCCTCGTGCGGGCGTCGGTGGGTATCGAGCACGTCGACGACATGATCGCCGACCTGGCCCAGGCGCTCGGCTAGGGCATGACCGCGCCCGCCTCGAGCGGAATCCGCTACGTCGGCCTGACGGTCTCCGACGCCCGCCGTTCCGCCGATTGGTACCTCCGCCTCCTCGGATGGGAGGAGATCAAGGCCGTCGCCGAGCCGGACGGGCGGCTGCGCGAGGTGCAGCTCCACCACCGGCCCTCGGACACCACGGTCGGCCTGATCCAGCACGCCGGATCGCCGGCACCCCGTTTCGACGAGACGTGCGCGGGCCTCGACCACCTCGAGGTGAACGTGCCCACGCGGGAGGACCTCGTCGCCTGGATCGCACGCCTCGACGCGCTCGGCATCGCGCACTCACCGCTCGAGGATCGGCCCTCGTCGCAGCTGGTGACGTTCCGCGATCCGGATCACATCCAGCTCGAGTTTTATTGGCGTAAACGCGGGTGAACGTGCTCGTCGCGTTCGGCGCCGGCATGCTCTCGTTCCTGTCGCCGTGCGTCCTGCCGCTCGTGCCCGCGTTCCTGATCAACCTCGCCGGCGAATCGGCCCTCGGCGGCACCCGGCGCGTGCATACCGTCACCCACGCGCTCGCGTTCGTGCTGGGCTTCACCACCGTATTCACGCTGCTGTGGGTCGCGGTCGCGGTGGTCGGCGCGCTCGCCGGGGAGCTGCTCGTCTGGCTCCAGCGCGTCGGCGGTGCGCTGCTGGTTCTGTTCGGCGTGCACATGCTCGGCCTGGTGAACGTGCCGTTCCTCGATCGCGCGCGCGAGGTCCGCCTCGAGGGGTCGTCCACCGGCTACCCGCGGTCGTTCCTGGTCGGAGTCGCGTTCGGCGCGGGCTTCACGCCCTGCGTGGGGCCGTACCTCGCGCTCATCCTGAACCTCTTGCTCAATACCGACCTCGCCAGCGGAACGGTGCTGCTCGTCGCGTACTCGCTCGGCCTGGGGGTGCCGTTCCTGCTCGTCGCGGCGGGGGTCGGGGCGGGAGCGCCGCTCGCGTTCCTGCGCCGCAACGCGCGCACCGTGTCGTACGCCGGGGGCGTGCTCGTGATCGGGCTCGGCCTCTTGCTCATGAGCGGCCAGTTCGCCCGGCTCGCCCAGTACTTCAACTTCCTGCCGCTGCTGGGCTGAATGCGTCCCGCCATGCCGCGCTGGGTCAGCTGGGTGATCCTCGGCGCGATCGGGCTCGCCGTCGCGGCCTCGCTCGTCGGGGGCGACTTTTCGCGGACCGTGGGCGTGCAGCAGGCCGGGCCCACGGGCGTGGGCGTCGTGCGCCGCGTCGTCGACTCGCCCGACACCGCCGGGCGCGTCGGGTCGCTCGCTCCCGACTTCGAGTGGAACGTTGCGGGCGGCGGTACGGCGACGCTGGCGTCGCTGCGCGGCAAGACGGTGATCGTGAACTTCTGGGCCACCTGGTGCGTGCCGTGCCGCGACGAGATGCCCGCGCTGGAGCGCGCGGCGAAGGCCGATCCGTCCGTCGTCGTGCTCGCCGTCGACCTCCTCGAGGAGGGTGAGCCGGTCCGGGCGTTCTTCGATTCCCTGGGGCTGCGCGCGCTGCGCCCGCTCCTGGACACCGATGGGACGGTCGCCCGCCGCTACGCGGTCTTCAGCCTGCCCACGACCTTCTTCGTGGCGCCCGACGGCATGGTGCGCGTGGTGCACGTGGGCGGCCCGATGTCGTCCGAGGTCATCGCGCAGGGGATCGCGAAGGCGCGCTAGACCTCGGGCGAGCGGGCGAGCCGGTGCGCCCGCCGCAGCTTCGCCTTTGCCTGTCGCCGCTGCTCGGCCGCCGTCTCCGCGATGATCGGCGGCACCTTCGTCGGCTTGTCGGTGTCGTCCAGGGCGACGAACACAAGGTAGGCGGACGCGACGTGCCGGACCTCGCCGGTGGTCGGGTCCTCGGCCTCGACGCGCACGCCGACCTCCATGCTGGTGCTGCCGACGTCGTTCACGGAACCGCGGCAGGTGACGACGTCACCGAGGCGGACCGGCGCAAGGAACGAGAGCTCGTCGATGCGCGCCGTGACGCAGCGCCTGCGCGCGTGCCGCATCGCGCACACGCCCGCGCACTCGTCGATCAGGCGCATCACCTCGCCGCCGTGGGCGGTGCCCCGCACGTTCAGCTCGCGCGGCGTGAACAGGCGGGTCAGGATCGTGGCGGAGGCGGCGACGGGCTTGGCCTCGAGCGACCCCACGTGCTCCGATCCTACGCGCTTCCCGCCCGGCTTCCGTACCCGGTACCGCGGTACCCCAGCGGTAGTGCATCGCCCGGCCGCGGACCCGGCCGCACGGTGCTCGGAAACCGGAGGTGCACCGACATGAGGCTGTGGGGTCGACTCGGCGACGCGCGGGGACTGGCGACGATCGAGTACGTCATCGGCGCGGCCATCGTTCTCGGAACGCTCGCGGCCGGCGTCTCGGCGTGGAACAACGGGATGGTCGCTCGACTGGAGTCGCTGGTGACACAGGTGCAGGCGGTTCGTTGAGGACCGATGACTCCGGGCTGGCGACACTGGAGACGATCCTGTCGGTGGTCGTCCTCGTGCCGGTCCTGTTCAGCGTCATCGCGTTCGGCGGCGCGTTCCAGCGCTGGATCGCGCAGGACGCCGCGGTCGTGCAGGCCGCGCGGTTCGCAGCCGAGGTCGGAGGCGACTCCGCGGAGGTGCGCGCGCTGCTCGCCGACGCGCTCACCGGCTCCGGGATCGACCCGTCGCGCGTCGACGTCTCGATCGAGCCGTCGCGCGTCGGGTGGCGCGAGCCGATCACCGTCCGCGCGGTATCGCAAGCACGGATCGATATTCCCTTCATCCTGCACATCGACCTTCCACTCAGTTCCAGTGCGGTTGCCCGCGGCGAGGTGAACCGCTGAGCGGGGAGCGCGGCAGCGCCGCCTTGATCACCGTCCTGATGCTGCCGCTCGTCCTGGTCGTCATCCTCGGCGTGTTGGAGCTCGGCGCGCTCCGCGTCGCGGCCGCGCGGGCACGCTCGGCGGCCGACCTCGCCACCGTCGTGGCGATCGGCGATCAAGACCTGCTGGCGCTCAGCGCGACCGGCCGGTTTCGCCCCTCCCAGGACGCCGCCGCGGTCGCACGCGAGTACCTCGTGCTCAATCTGCTTCCCGTGGAGCACACGCTCGGCGCGGGGGCGGCCGCGATCGCCGGCGCCGCGGACGTCGCGGTGTTCGCCGATGCGGGGCAAACCGATCCGCTCACGGGGCGCCGGTACGAGCAGCCGGCGGTTCGCATCTCGGCCGATGTCCCCATCAAGACGCCGGCCTTCGCCGCGCTCTTGCTCGGTGCCGTGACGACGATCCGAGTCGACGCCGCGAGCGAGGCGCGATGAGGCTCCGCAGCGCATTGATCGCGGCACTTGTGCTCTCGGTCGCGACGGCATGGCCGGCCGCCGCCGACGACGACTGGTGGGACTGGGGCTGGTACGAACCGGAGGCCGCATGGGAACCCGCCTGGGAGCCCGCCTGGGAGCCCGTATGGGAACCCGTGTGGGAGCCCGGGCCGGAGCCTGGGTGGGAGCCGCTGGTGGAGCCGGCGCCCGAGCCCCCGTGGGAGCCCGTCATCCCCGACGGCTTCTATCTCGTGACCGAGGTGTACGTCCGCGACGTGGTCACGGTCGACGGTCCTCTCACCACGTATTCGACCGAGACGGCCTACGACTCACCCGGCACATACGCCCGTGAGCTCGGCGCGGTCGAGACGGGGATGGCGAGCCCGTACGACTCGGCCGCCCTCAATGGGCGGGCGTCGCTCGGCGACGGTCGCGGCGTGGCCGGCACGTTCTACGAGACCTTCCTCATGACCGCCGACGGCCTCGTATCGCTCGGCGTCACGTTCTTCCAGGACGACTCCGACCTCGCGCGAACGGGTGGAGCCGTCCCGCGGGTCCAGGGCACGACGCAGCCCGCAGCAGCGCCGGCGGGATCGAGCGAGGGGGCGCCCGATTCGATCGTGCAGACCGCCCCAGCGGGCGGGATGGTGGAGATCGCCCCTGCTTGGACGGATCCGCTCGAATACTCGCCGTCGGAGCCCGGTCCCGGCGCCCCGGTCGAACGGCGCGCCGGCTTCGTGGGCGCGCCGGGCGAGTCGCTGATCGAAGTGGTGCGCGGGCGAGCCATCGAGCTCCGCCCGTCCGCGTGGATCGAGGGCTCGAGCGCGGCCGTGCTCGACTGGCGGCTTGCCTCCGGCGTCGTCGTCGCCTCGGCGCGGGCGGGCGCGGGGAGCGCACCGTTCGCCGGCCGCTGGGACACGCTCGCGCCGCCGCGCACCACGTGGCGGCTCGACTTCGTGGTCGGCGTCGCGGATCCGCTCGTCGGCCGCGTCGAGGTACCCGCGGTCCTCGACGTTCGCGTGCTCGCACCGGCGCTCGTCGGATGATCGGGCGGCGCGCCCTCGTGGCGATCGCGCTCATCGCGGGGCTCGTGGCGGGCACGACGTACCTCGCCGCCACGCGCAGGGTCGCGGTCGTCGTCGCCGTGCGTGACATCGAGGCAACCGCGCCGCTCGCCATCGGCGACCTCGGCGTGCGCGAGTACCCGGTGGACTCGATCCCCGCCGGCGCGCTCGTCGAGACGGACGCCGCGGTCGGCAGATACCCGCGCGCCCCGCTCCTGCGTGGGCAGCTGATTCTCGAGCGGGGGCTTTCCGAGCGGGCGCCGGCGCTGGCATCGGGACTGAGCGCGCCGCCAGGAACCCGCGCGATCGCGCTTCCGGTCGGCCCGGCGCAGGCGGTCGGCGGCGCGGTCGTGCCGGGCTCCCGTGTGGACGTCGCCGCCGTTCCCGTGCAGGGACGCGCGCCGGCGGGGCGCACCGTCGAGATGCTCGGGTCGCGGCTGCTGGTGCTCGACGTTCGTTCGGAGAGCGGCACCCATCTCGTGCGGCCCAGTCAGCGACCCGGCGCCGGTGCGGCGGAGCGGATCGGGAGCGTGGTGATCGCGGTACCGATCGCCGACGCGCTCCGCGTCGCGGAGCGGATCGCCACGAGCTCGTTCGTTCTCGCGCTGGCCGCGGGCACGCCCGCGGGATGAGCACCTTCGTCCTGACGCGGCTGGGCCGCGGTCGGATCGACCAGTGCCTCGCCCGCATGCCGTGGGCGCGGCTGTGGAGGCGCGCCGGGCGCCTGTATCTCGACCTGCACCCCGAGGACTCGGACGCGGCGGTGCGCTCCCTCGCATATGCCGGCGTCCGGGCTGAACCGTCGCTCGAGAGGCCGGCCATTCCCGAGCGCTCCGTCGGCGCGCGCGGGACGCTCGGACCCATGCTTGCGCCGCTCGCGCTGGACGTGGTGGTCGTCGGTCGAGTGCCCCTCGGGTTGGAGTGCGCACGTCTCCTCGCACGTCCGCTTCCCTGGTGGCCGGGCGCGAGCCAGCGCGTGCGTCGGTGCCGAGCGCTTCTGCGCGGCGAGGACGCCGCCTATCGATGGACGCGACGCGCTTGGGCGCCGGGCAGCGTCCTCCGTGACCGAGCGGTCGCGAGCGTGCTCCGTCCCGCGGTGTTCAGCGGCGTGTCCTTCGAGGAGGAGCCGCGGCATCTCGGCTACGCCGCGTCCGCATCGCTGGAACGATGGGCCTTCGCGTGAAGGTCCGTGACATCCTCGACGCCACTCCGCTCGCATCGCTCGCGCTCGCACTGATGCGCGAAGCGACCGGCAGGGATCGGCCGCTGGAGCCCTTCGTGCCGGCGCGGCTCGAGCCGCTCCCGGCGCGGTCGCGCGTGGGCTTCTGGTCGCTCGTCGGAGGCGTCGGCGGCTCGACGACCGCGGCGCTCACAGCGCACCGTGCCACCGCCGCCGGCCGGCCCACGCTGCTGCTCGATCTCGACCGTTGGGCCCCCTCGGTCGCGCTACGAGCCGGGCTCGACGCGGCGACGGTGGCGGATGCGCTGCTCGCCCCCGGGCGTGAGCGCGAGCTCGTTTCGCGGTGGTCGGCCACGCCGGTGCTCCCCGCGCGGCCGGGCCTCCATGCGGTGCTCGGGCCGCGCGCCGGGGACCTCGTGACGGCCCTCGCCGCGGAGGGCGAGGTGGTCGTCGATCTGGGGTCGGGGGCCGACGCGCTGGAGCCGGGCCTCCTCGCATCGCTGACCGAGCTCGAGGTCGTGACGGGCACCCGTGCGGCTCAGATCAACGCGGCGTTTTGCAGCGTGGCGCTGCTCGC
>VGPA01000060.1 GCA_016875665.1 Chloroflexota bacterium
GGAGGGCGGCCGCCTCCGCCGCGGACCGTCGAAGGCACGCGGCGGATCGCTGCTCCTCGCGCCCGGGTTCGTCGACCTCCACGCGCACCTGCGCGAGCCCGGGTTCGAGGTCTCCGAGACGGTGGCCTCCGGCGCGCGCGCGGCGCTCGCGGGCGGCTTCACGACGATCTGCGCGATGCCGAACACCGAGCCTGCGCTCGACAGCGCCGGCCTCATCGCGGAGCTCCTCGTCCGCGCTGAGGCGGCGAAGGGAGCGCGCGTCCTCCCGATCGGCGCGATCACGCGCCACCGCGCGGGGAAGGAGCTGGCCGATCTCCGCGAGCTGGCGGACGCGGGGTGTGTCGCCTTCAGCGACGACGGCTCGCCGGTCGCGGACGCAGGCCTCTTCCGGAGTGCCCTGCGCTACGCCGCGGATCTCGGCCGTCCGATCAGCGAGCACGCGCAGGACCCGGCGCTCGCCGGGAAGGGCGTGATGCACGAGGGCCGGGTCTCGGCCGCGCTCGGGTTGCCCGGGCAGAGCGCCGCCTCGGAGGAGAGCGCCGTCGCCCGCGACATCGCGCTCGCGCGTGAGACCGGCGCGCACCTCCATCTCGCCCACGTCTCGACCGCGGGATCGGTCGAGCTGGTGCGGCGCGCCAAGGCGGACGGCATCCGCGTGACCGCGGAGGTCACGCCCCACCACCTCGCGCTCTCCGACGAGTGGGTCGCGGGCTCCCGCACGCTGGCGTGGGAGGCCGAGGACGCGCCGCGGGCGATGCCCTTCGACAGCGCGACCAAGGTGAACCCGCCCCTGCGCACGCGGGCGGACGTGCGCGCGTGCTGGGCGGGCCTGGCCGACGGGACCATCGACGCCATCGCCACGGACCACGCACCGCACTCCGCCGAGAAGAAGGAGGTCGAGTACGACCAAGCGGCGTTCGGGATCTCCGGGTTCGAGACGGCGGTGCCGCTGGTGCTCGGCGGCGTCGCGGCGGGATGGGCGAGCCTCGCGCGCGTGATCGCGGCGCTCACCGCCGCGCCGGCGTCGATCATCGGCCGGGCGCTGCCGCCGGACGACTGGACGCTCCTGGACCTGGACGCGGTGTGGACGGTGCGCCCAGAGGGACTGCTCTCCAAGGGCCGCAACACGCCGCTCGCCGGCCGGTCGCTGCGCGGGCGCGCGATCCTCGCGGCCATCGGGGGCGAGGTCAGGTACGAGGTCGGAGCACCCGCGGCGTGAAGCAGCAGTTGCATCTTTATTCATCAGAATCGTATAGTTATGCATCGATGAGCAGGGCGGCGGTGCTCGGACTCGAAGACGGCTCGATCTGGTGGGGCGAGGCCTTCGGCGACGCGTCGGCGGCGTCGGGCGAGGTCGTCTTCAACACCGCGATGACCGGGTATCAGGAGATCGCGACCGACGCCTCGTACAACGGGCAGCTCGTGGTGCTCACGTACCCGCTGATCGGCAACTACGGCGTCTTCGCGCGCGCGGCGGAGTCGCGGCGGCCGTGGGTCGAGGCCCTCGTCGTCCGCGAGCTGAACCGCACCTGCCGCGACGGGACAGAGGACCTCGACGCGACGCTGCGCCTCGCCGGCGTGCCCGGGATCGCGGGCATCGACACCCGCGCGCTCGTGCGCCGTCTCCGCTCGTCGGGCACCTTGCGCGGCGCGCTCGTCCAGGTCGCCCCGCACCTCGCGGGCAGTCCCGAGATCGCGCGTGAGGCGGTGGCCGCGGCGCGGGCCACGCCCGGCATCGCGACGAAGCCGCTCGTGGGCGAGGTGAGCGGCGTGGTCCGCCAGTCCGGCAGCGGACCGAAGGTCGCGCTCGTCGATACGGGGGTGAAGGAGAACCAGATCCGCGAGCTGGTCCGCCGCGGGGCGTGCGTCCGCGCGTTCCCGTCGACGGCGAGCGCGCGCGAGGTGCTCGAGTGGGCGCCCGACGGCATCGTCATCACCAACGGCCCCGGCGACCCGGCCGCCGTGCCGCAGGTCGCGGCGAACCTCAAGCTGCTGATCGACGCGGCGCTCGGGCGTGGCGCGGGCCGTCCGCTCCCCGTGCTCGGCATCTGCCTAGGCCACCAGCTGCTCGGGCGGGCCGTCGGCGGGACGACCTCGCGGCTCAGGTTCGGCCATCACGGAGGGAACCATCCGGTGCAGGACACCCGCACCGGCCGCGTCGTGATCACGAGCCAGAACCACGAGTTCCAGGTGGACGAGGCGTCGCTTCCGGCGGATTCGGGCTTCTACGTCAGCGCGCGCAACCTGAACGACGGATCGGTCGAGGGTCTCGCGCACCGCACCCTGCCGATCCGCACCTACCAGTACCACCCCGAGGGCGGCCCGGGCCCGCGGGACAACGAGCCCGTGTTCGCGGCGTTCCTGGGCGACGTCCGCGCGGCGATCGCGAGCCGGCCGTGACGACGTTCGCCTACCGCCTGCTCGACGTCTTCACTGCGGAGCCCTTCGGCGGAAACCCGCTCGCGGTGTTTCCCGACGGCGCGGCCGTCCCCGAGCGGCTCATGCAGCCGATCGCCTCGGAGCTGAACCTTTCGGAGACGACCTTTGTGCTTCCCCCGGCGAATCCGAAGAACGAGTGCCGCGTGCGGATCTTCACGCCGCGCTCCGAGCTGCCCTTCGCGGGGCATCCGACCATCGGGACGGCGTTCGTCCTGCACAGCCTGGGCCGCGGCGGGCAGCGGATGGTGCTCGAGGAGAACGTCGGCCCGATCGAGGTCGGCTTCAGCGAGCGCGACGGGCGGCTCTTCACCGAGATGATCCAGCCGCCGCCGAAGTTCAGCGAGCCATTCACGAACGCTGCGGCGATCGCCGGGGCGATCGGGCTCAACGAGGACGACCTCGCGCTGTCGCTCGCTCCGGCGGTCGTGGGATCGAGCGGCCTGCCCTTCCTCATGGTGCCGCTGCGCACGCGCGAGGCGCTCGGTCGGGCGAAGCCGCGGGGCGACCGCCTCGCGAGCCTGGTCGGGGACGCCGCACGGGGCGTGTACCTGTGGACCACGGACGCGGAGCGGCCGGGCTCGCACGCGCGCGCCCGCATGTTCGCCCCGCGCCTCGGCGTGATCGAGGACCCCGCCACCGGCAGCGCCAACGGCCCGTTCGCGGCCTATCTCCACCGGCACGGCGTGGTGCCGGGCTCGACCATCGTCACCGAGCAGGGCTTCGAGATGGGCAGGCCGTCGCTGCTTCGCGCCGTGGTCGGCCAGGGCACCGTCCGCGTCGGCGGCGAATGCGTGCTCGTGGGTCAGGGGACGATCGAGGTCGAAGTTTGAAGGTGCTCCTGATCGGCTCCGGGCCGATTCTCATCGGCCAGGCCGCCGAGTTCGACTACGCGGGGACGCAGGCTTGCCGTGCGCTGCGCGAGGAGGGGATCGAGACCGTTCTGGTGAACTCGAACCCCGCGACGATCATGACCGACCCGGGCGTCGCGGACGTCACGTACCTCGAGCCGCTCACCGTGCCGGTGCTCGAACGGATCATCGCCCGCGAGCGTCCGGACGGCATTCTGCCTACGCTCGGCGGGCAGACCGGCCTGAATCTCGCCGTCGCGCTGGCCGACGCCGGCGTGCTCGACAAGTACCAGGTGCGCCTGCTCGGCACGCCGCTCACGGCGATCAAGCAGGCCGAGGATCGCGAGGCCTTCAAGCAGCTCCTGATCGAGATCGGCGAGCCGGTGCCCGAATCGATCACGGCGACCTCCGTCGCCGACGCGCTCGCGTTCGCCGAGCGCGTCGGCTATCCGCTCGTGATCCGTCCGGCGTTCACGCTGGGCGGCACCGGCGGCGGCTTCGCGAACAACCGCGCCGAGCTCGAGTCGCGCACCCAGGGCGGGATCAGCGCCTCGCCGATCGGCCAGGTCCTGGTCGAGCGCTCGCTGCTCGGGTGGAAGGAGCTCGAGTACGAGGTGATGCGGGACGCGAACGACACCTGCATCACGATCTGCAACATGGAGAACATCGACCCGATGGGGGTGCACACGGGCGATTCGATCGTCGTCGCGCCCTCGCAGACGCTGACGGACAAGGAATACCAGATGCTCCGCACCTCGGCGCTGAAGATCATCCGCGCGCTCGGCATCGAGGGCGGGTGCAACGTGCAGTTCGCGCTCGACCCGGACGCCTCGCCGTCGGCGGACCCGGAGGGCCAGGCCCGCTACTACGTGATCGAGGTGAACCCGCGCGTGTCCCGCTCGTCGGCGCTCGCGTCCAAGGCCACCGGCTACCCGATCGCGCGCGTGGCGGCGAAGATCGCCGCCGGCAAGCACCTGCACGAGATCCCGAACGCGGTGACGCGGCGCACGACCGCGGCGTTCGAGCCGGCGCTCGACTACTGCGTGGTGAAGATTCCGCGTTGGCCGTTCGACAAATTCCCGGACGCCGACCGGACGCTCGGCACGCAGATGAAGGCCACCGGCGAGGTGATGGCGATCGAGCGCTCGTTCGAAGCGGCGCTGCACAAGGCGATCCGCTCGCTCGAGATCAAGGGACGCGGCGTGCTGTGGGAATCGCCGGCATGGCAGGGGCTCACCGGCGACGAGCTCATCGCGCGGCATCTGGCGGGCCCGACCACCGACGAGCGCCTGTGGGCGCTGTTCGCGGCGTTCCGCCGCGGCGCCTCCGTGGACGCGCTCCACGCCGCGACGCAGGTCAACGAGTGGTTCCTTCGCAAGATCGAGGGCCTCGTCCGCTTCGAGTCGGAGCTGCGCGGTGCGCAGCCCACGCCGGTACTGATGCGCCGCGCGAAGCGTGCCGGCTTTCCCGACTCGGTCATCGGCACACTGGTCGGGCTTTCCGCCGAGGACGTGCGCGCGCTGCGCGCACAGTGGGGGATCACGCCCGTCTACAAGATGGTCGACACCTGTGCCGCCGAGTTCGACGCGGTGACGCCGTACTTCTACTCGACGTACGAGGAGGAGAACGAGGCCCCGCCGCTCGCCGGTCCGAAGGCCGTGATCCTCGGGTCCGGGCCGATCCGGATCGGGCAGGGGATCGAGTTCGACTGCTGCTGCGTGCAGAGCGCCATGGCGCTGCGCGAGCTGGGCGTCGCGCCGATCATGGTCAACAGCAACCCGGAGACCGTGTCCACGGACTTCGATGCCTCCGCGCGCCTGTACTTCGAGCCGCTGGATGATGAGAGCGTGGCCGCGATACTTTTTAATGAAGGCACGCCATCGCCCGGCAAAGCCGGGCGTGGCGACGCGACGCTGGGTGCCGCGGCACCAGCTGCGGCCGCGGAGGCTCGCGTGAATGACGGCACGCCATCGCCCGGCGAAGCCGGGCGTGGCGACGCGACGCTGGGTGCCGCGGCACCCGCGGCCGCGAGCGCTCCGGTGCCGGTGCTGGCGCAGTTCGGGGGCCAGACCGCGCTCAACCTCGCGGACCGCGTGGCCTCACTCGGCGGACGGGTCGCCGGCACCTCGCCCGACGCGATCGGGCTCGCGGAGGACCGCCGCCGGTTCAACGACTTCGCGAACGTCCACGGCATCCCGCAGCCCGCGGGCGGTACCGCGCAGACGGTCGAGGAGGCGCTGGCCGTCGCCGCGACCGTCGGCTACCCGGTGCTCGTCCGCCCGTCCTTCGTCCTCGGCGGGCGCGCGATGGAGATCGTGTCCTCGCCCGATCACCTCAAGCGCTTCTTCGACCGCGCGCTCGAGGCGGGCACCGGCCGGGTGCTCGTCGACAAGTACCTGCGCGGACGCGAGGTCGAGGTCGATGCCGTGAGCGACGGCACCGACACGCTGGTCGCCGGGATCATGGAGCACATCGAGCGGGCCGGCGTCCACTCGGGGGACTCGTACGCCGTCTATCCCACGCAGAACGTCCTGCCGCGCGAGCGGACGCGCATCGTCGAGCTCACGCGCGTGATCGCGAAGGCCCTGCCCGTCCGCGGCCTGCTGAACATCCAGTTCATCGTCGACGAGGCGGGAGAGGTCTGGGTGCTCGAGGTCAACCCGCGCGCCAGCCGCACGGTGCCATTCCTCTCGAAGGTGACGGGGGTTCCCCTGACCAGGCTCGCGATCGCGATCTCGCTTGGGCGCACGCTCGCGCAGGAGGGCTACGCCCGTGCCGACGGCCTGTGGCCCGAAGGGGGCCTGGTCGCGCTGAAGGCGCCGGTGTTCTCGATGGCGAAGCTGCTGAACGTGGACTCGCACCTCGGCCCCGAGATGAAGAGCACCGGCGAGGTCATGGGCATCGACCGCTCGTTCGCGCCGGCGCTCTGGAAATCGCTCGTCGCCGCCGGCCTCGCGCCGGCGCCGCGCGGCTCGGTCGTGATCACGGTCGCCGACGCGGACAAGCAGGAGGCGGTGCCGATCATCGAGGGCTTCCACTGGCTCGGCTACGACCTCGTCGCCACCCCCGGCACCGCCGCGCTGATCCGGCGTCTCGGCATCAGCGTGCGCGAGGTCGCCAAGATCGGGCAGGGGAGCGCGGAGATCCTCGCCGAAGTGCGCTCAGGGGGCTGCGCCGCGGTCGTGAACACGCCGACCGGCCTGGCCGAGGCCGACCGGGACGGCTTCCTCATCCGCCGCGCCGCGGTCGAAGCGCGCGTGCCGTGCCTCACCTCGCTCGACACGGCCCTCGCGGTCGTGACCGCGCTGCGCGCGAGCGCGGCGTCGTACGACGTCGCGCCGCTCGCGGATTACCGCGCGACGCCGGCGCCGAGCGCCGCCTGATCCGCTACGTCCCGGCGAGCTCTCGCGCCAGCTCGCGGACCAGGCTCGGCCCGCGGTAGATCAGGCCCGTGTAGACCTGCACCAATGACGCGCCCGCCTCGCGCATGCGCCGCCCGTCGGCGGCGGACATGATTCCGCCCGAGCCGATGATCGGCACGTCGCCGAGCTCGCGCGCGAGGAAGCGCACCACCTCGAGCGCGCGGTCGCGGAGCGGCGCGCCGGACAGGCCGCCCGTCTCGCCGCCGTAGGGCAGGTGTGCCACGGCCGCGTGATCGATCGTGGTGTTGGTCGCGATCGCGGCATCCGCCCGGGCGCGGATCACCGCGGCGATCGCGCGCAGCTGCTCGGGCTCGAGGTAGGGGGCGATCTTCACCGCGAATGGCACGCGGCGGCCGGTGCGGGCGGCGAGCTCGGCGCGCCGTGAGGCCAGGGCTTCGAGCAGCGCGTCGAGCGCCGCCGCGGCCTGGAGCGCGCGGAGGCCCGAGGTGTTCGGCGACGAGACGTTGATCGCGATGTACCCGGCGTGGGCATACACCGCGTCGAGGCACGCGACGTAGTCTGCGATCGCGTCCGTGGCAGGCGTGGCCGCGTTCTTGCCGATGCTGATGCCGAGCACGCCGCGGAAGCGCGACCGCTCGACGTTCCGGACGAGCGCCGCGGCCCCGCCGTTGTTGAAGCCCATCCGGTTGACGAGCGCGCGCGCCGCCGGGATGCGGAACAGGCGCGGACGGGGATTGCCCGGCTGCGGCCGCGGCGTCACCGTGCCGACCTCGAGGAAGCCGAACCCGAGCGTGGCGAGGCCGTCGAGGTGCTCGCCGTTCTTATCGAGCCCGGCGGCCAGCCCGACGCGATTGGGGAAGCGCAGGCCCATCACCAGGGCGGGCCCCGCCTCCGCGCTTCCGCCGCGCACGAGTCCCGCGCGGTGCGCGAGGTCCAGGCCATCGAGCACGACCCCGTGCGCGCGCTCGGGGTCGAGCGCGAAGAGGGCCGGACGCGCGAGCGGGTAGAGGTCCATCACCGGGAACGGTACGGTCTCCGCGACAATGCGCGCGATGCTCCTCGAGGAGTGCCCGGTCGTCTCGACCCGCCCGGTCGGCGCGCTCGGCACGGTCCTGCTCGTGCGCGCCCCCGGCATCGCCGCGCAGGCGCGGCCCGGACAGCTCGCGCTCGTGCGCGCGGCGGCGGGATTCGACCCGGTCCTGCGGCGGGCCCACCCGTTCCTGCGCATCGATCGCGAGGGCGGCGAGGTCGAGCTGCTCCTGGGCGCCGCTGGC
>VGPA01000061.1 GCA_016875665.1 Chloroflexota bacterium
AGGGCCTCGCCTCGCGGATCATCAAGAACGACGTCCCCGAGACCCTCCAGGGCAAGCGCCTCCTCACGCTCGACATCGGCTCGCTCGTCGCCGGTACCAAGTACCGGGGCGAGTTCGAGGAGCGCCTGAAGAAGATCATCGAGGAGATCCGCCACGTCCACGACGTGATCCTGTTCATCGACGAGCTGCACACGCTGGTCGGCGCCGGCGCGGCCGAGGGCGCGGTGGACGCCGCGAACATCCTCAAGCCGTCGCTCGCGCGCGGCGAGCTGCAGTGCATCGGCGCGACGACGCTCGACGAGTTCCGCAAGTACATCGAGCGGGACGCGGCGCTCGAGCGCCGCTTCCAGCCGGTCATGGTCGAGGAGCCCACCGTCGAGCAGACGGTCGAGATCCTCATGGGGGTGCGCTCGCGCTACGAGGAGCACCACAAGGTCGCGATCACCGACGAAGCGGTGAAGGCCGCGGTCGAGCTGTCGTCGCGCTACATCACCGACCGCTTCCTGCCGGACAAGGCGATCGACCTCATGGACGAGGCGGCCAGTCGCGTCCGCCTGCGCTACTCCACGCTTCCGACCGAGGTGAAGGAGGCCCAGCGCGACCTGGACCGCGTCGTCGCCGAGAAGGAAAAGGCGATGGAGGCGCAGCAGTACGAGGTCGCTTCGACGCTCCGCCAAGACGAGCGCGCGCAGCAGGACAAGCTCCAGCAGGCCAAGGCCGACTGGCTCCTCGCGCAGTCGCAGAAGCGCCCCGAGGTGACCGACGAGGACATCGCCGAGGTGACCTCGATGTGGACCGGCATCCCGGTCCGCCGGCTCGCCGAGGAGGAGACGCAGAAGCTCCTCAGGATGGAGGAGGCCCTGCACGCCCGCGTCATCGGGCAGGAGGCCGCGGTCACCACGATCTCGCGTGCGGTCCGCCGCGCCCGCGCCGGGCTCAAGGATCCCCGCCGCCCGATCGGCGTGTTCTTCTTCGTCGGGCCCACGGGCTCCGGCAAGACCGAGCTCGCCCGCTCGCTCGCCGAGTTCATGTTCGGCAGCGAGGAGAACCTCATCAAGATCGACATGTCCGACTACATGGAGCGGCACAACGTGTCGCGCCTGGTCGGCTCGCCGCCCGGCTACGTCGGGTATGAAGAGGGCGGCCAGCTCACGGAAACGGTCCGCCGCAAGTCCTACGCGGTGATCCTGCTCGACGAGATCGAGAAGGCCCACCCGGAGGTCTTCAACATCCTCCTGCAGATCTTCGACGAGGGCCGTCTTGCGGACGCGAAGGGCCGCACGGTCGACTTCCGCAACACGGTCATCATCATGACCAGCAACCTCGCGCAGAAGCTCCTCAAGAGCGAGTCCGCGCTCGGCTTCCGGGTGAAGGGCGAGGGCGACGACGCCGACGTGCAGGCCGCCTACGACCGCATGAAGGAGCGCGTGAACGAGGAGATGAAGCGCTTCTTCCGGCCGGAGTTCCTCAACCGGATCGACGCGTCGGTGGTGTTCCAGCCGCTCAACAAGGGCGAGATCCGCCAGATCGTGGATCTGCAACTCAAGCGCGTGCACAAGTCGCTCGGTGCGCACGAGATCACGCTCGTCGTCACCGACGACGCGATGGATTGGATCGCGCGCGTCGGCTACGACTCCAACTTCGGCGCGCGCCCGCTCGGCCGCACGATCCAGAACGAGATCGAGGATCCGCTCGCGGAGATGCTGCTCCAGGGCCAATTCAAGGCCGGGGACACCGTGCGGGTCGTGCCGCGCGACAACCACCTCGCCATCGAGAAGGCCGACGTCAAGGAGCCGGAGCCCGCCCTCCCCTCCTAGCGCGCGCCCGCGGCTAGCGGCCTTTGAACTCGGCCTTGCGCTTCCCGACGAACGCGTCCACGCCCTCCTTGGCGTCCGCGCTCTCCATCAGCACTTCGAAGGACCGCGCCTCCACCGCGAGCCCGGCCTCGAGCGGCATCTGCTGTGCGAGATCCACGAGCTCGGTGGTCATCTGG
Source organism: Chloroflexota bacterium (assembly GCA_016875665.1). Lineage (GTDB taxonomy): Bacteria > Chloroflexota > Limnocylindria > P2-11E > P2-11E > SHYN01. Next base: position 1,994 of record VGPA01000061.1, read on the forward strand.
GCCGCGAGGGGTGCCTTGCTCGCGATCGTGCGGGCGATGTCTTTCGCGTCGGCGAGCCAGGTGGCGGCCGGGAGGACGCGCGCGACGAGGCCGACCGCCTTGGCCTCGTCGGCCTCCATGAAACGCCCGGTGAGCAGGAGATCGTTCGCCGCGTACTTCCCGACCGCCTTCACGAGCCGCTGCGTGCCGCCCGCCCCGGCGATGATCCCGAGGTTCACCTCGGGCTGGCCGAACTGCGCGGTCTCGGATGCCACGATCACGTCGCAGACCATCGCGAGCTCGCAGCCGCCGCCCAGCGCGAACCCGGACACCGCCGCCAGGAGCGGGGTGCGCACCCGGGCGAGCCGCCGCCAGTACTGGCCGATGTCCGTCCGGCGCATCGAGACCGCCGACGCGCCCACGAACATCTCCTTGATGTCGGCCCCGGCCGCGAACGCCCTGTCGCTCCCGGTGATCAGGATGCAGCGGATCGCGGGGTCACGGTCGAGGGCCTCGGCGGCGTCGGCGATCCTGCCCAGCACCTCCGCGTTGAGCGCGTTCAGCGCCTCCGGGCGATCGATCCGGACCGTGGCGATCGGCTCCTCGCGCTCGACCCTGACGACGTCCGCCATGCAATCTCCTCGACGCGGGCTGCGCCCTTTGTAGCAGGCGGTGGCCGATACTTCGTTCGTGCCCCCGAAATCCGCCGCCCCCAAGACCGCGTTCGTCTGCCAGCAGTGCGGCAACCACTTCCCGAAGTGGATCGGCCGCTGCCCCGCGTGCGGCGGGTGGAACGCGATGGTGGAAGAGCGCGTGGTCGCGCCCGCCAGGGGACGGGGCCCGGCCCGCGCGCCGCGGGCGCCCGTGCCGCTGGCGGAGGTGGCCGAGGACCAGCAGGCGCGGATCGTCACCGGCATCGGCGAGTTCGATCGGGTGCTCGGTGGCGGGGTGGTGCGCGGCTCGCTTGTGCTCCTCGGCGGCGACCCGGGGATCGGCAAGAGCTCGCTCCTGATGCAGGCGTCGTCGCGCCTCGCCGCGCAGGGCCCGGTGCTCTACGTGTCGGGCGAGGAGTCCGCGGCGCAGGTCAAGCTCCGCGCGCGGCGCTTCGGCATCTCGGGCGACGGCATCCTGATGCTCGCCGAGACCGATCTGGGTTCGGTCATCGAGGCGATCCGCTCGACGAAGCCGCACTTTGTGGTGATCGATTCGATCCAGACCATGAGCTCCGACGCCGTCGGCTCGGCGGCCGGCGGTGTCTCGCAGCTCCGCGAGTGCGCGGCGCGCCTGCTCGAGGTCGCCAAGGGCGATGACGTGCCGATCTTCCTGGTGGGGCACGTCACGAAAGAAGGGGCGATCGCCGGGCCGCGGGTGCTCGAGCACATCGTCGACGCCGTCCTGTATCTCGAGGGCGAGCGGTTCCACGCGTACCGCATCCTGCGCACGACGAAGAACCGCTTCGGCTCGACCGACGAGGTCGGCGTCTTCGAGATGGCCGAGAGCGGCCTCGTCGAGGTCGCGAATCCCTCGGCGGCGTTCCTTCAGGAGCGCTCGCAGGGCGTCCCCGGCAGCGTCGTCGTGCCGACGCTCGAGGGCACGCGGCCGCTGCTGGTCGAGGTGCAGGCCCTCGTGACGCGCACGTCGTTCGGCCTCCCGCGCCGCACGACCAACGGCGCGGACCTCCAGCGAGTGCTCCTCTTGCTCGCCGTGCTCGCCAAGCGCGCAGGCCTCGACCTGGGCGCGCACGACGTCTACGTGAACGTGGCCGGGGGGCTGCGCATCCGCGAGCCCGCGGTCGACCTCGGGCTCGCGGCCGCGATCGCCTCCGCGCTGCGCGACCGCCCCGCGGAGCCGCGCACGATCCTGGTGGGGGAGCTCGGCCTGGGTGGGGAGTTGCGGCGTGCACAGCGGATCGGCGTGCGCCTCAAGGAGGCGGAGCGGCTCGGCTTTTCCCGGGCGGTGGTCCCCGCCGCCAGCGCGGCTGAGGCGGCTGGGTCGCCGCTCGAGATCGTTCCTGCCGGGAGCCTTCGGGATGCCCTCAGAGCCGCCGGTTTGTCCGACTAGTCCTCGCCCTCGCCTCCCATAGACTCGCTTTCTCATGGGCCTCCTCCGCCTCGCCGGGGCGCTCGTCGGCTGGCCGTTCGGCTTCGCACTCGGTGCGGAGCTGCTCCAGATCAGCCAGGTCAGCCCGCTGTCGAATCAGGTGCTCGTCATGTTCCTGCTGGCCGCGATGTTCGCGATCCTCGGCTGGCTGGGCGCGCCGTATGTGACCGTCGCGCCGGCCAGGTTCGTGCTCCGCCGGATCCACGCCGCCTCGGCCGGCGATCTCGTGGGCGGCGCGGTGGGCGGCGGCGTGGGTCTGCTCCTCGGTCTGCTGCTCGCCTTTCCGCTTGCCCTCCTTCCGGAGGAGCTCGGGCAGTTCGCCCCGATCGCGGGCGCCGCATTCCTGGGCGGCTTCGGCGCCGCGGCGGGCATCGTGAAGCGTCGCGAGATCCTCGCGCTGGTGCGCGAGGTCCGCGCACCACAGGCCCAGGCCGGCAAGCGGCGCATCCTGCTCGACACCTCGGTGATCATCGACGGCCGCGTCGCCGACGTGGCGCGGGCGGGATTCCTCTCGGAGATCCTCGTCGTGCCGCGCTTCGTGCTCAACGAGCTCCAGCACTACGCCGACTCGTCCGACGTGCTCCGCCGCGAGCGCGGGCGCCGCGGGCTCGAGCTCCTCGCGCGCATGCAGAAGGAGGGCGGGGCTGCCATCGAGGTGAGCGAGATCGACCCGCCGGCGACCGGCGCGGACGCGAAGCTCATCGCGCTTGCGCGCTCGCTCGGGGCCCCGGTGCTCTCGAACGACTACGGGCTCAACCGCGTCGCCGAGATTCAGGGCGTGACCGCGCGGAACATGAACGATCTCGCGAAGGCCATGCGTCCGGTCGTGCTGCCCGGCGAGGAAATGACGATCCGGGTCATGCAGGAGGGCAAGGAGCCCGGGCAGGGCGTGGGCTACCTCGAGGACGGCACCATGATCGTGGTCGAGGGCGGCGTCCGGTTCATGGGCGGCGACGCGCGCGTGACCGTGATGCGCGTTCTGCAGACCGTCGCGGGCCGGATGATCTTCGCGCAGCCGCAGGACGATCCGGCTCAGGCGCGCCGCGCCGGCTAGGAATGCCCGTCGCGCTGGCGATTCTCGCAGCCGGCGCAGCACGCCGCGCGGGTACCGACAAGATCCTCGGCGACCTGGGCGGCAGCCCGGTTCTCGCGTGGTCCCTCGCGGCGGCGCGCGCGAGCGGCGTGTTCGACGACGTCGTGGTGGTCGCGCCCGCCGCGCGCCTCGCGCTCATCGCGCAGGCCGCGCGCGGCGCACGCGTCGTGGCCGGCGGCGACACCCGCACCGCCTCGTCGTGGGCGGCGCTCGACGCGACCCCGGATGCGGACATCCTGGTGATCCACGACGCCGCGCGGCCGTTCGTACCCCCGAGCCTTTTCGCGCGGGTGGTGGAGACCGCGCGCGCGGAGGGCACGGCGATCGCCGGGCTCCAGGTCCAGGACACGCTGCGCCGCGCGAACGAAATCGGCGAATCGGTGGAGGAGATGAGCCGTGAGCGGGTGTGGTCCATCCAGACGCCGCAGGCGTTCAAGCGCGAGCTGCTCCTGCGCGCGCGGGCCGAGGTGGGGGAGCGGGTGTTCAGCGACGATGCGGCGGCACTCGTCGCCGCCGGGATCGGCGTGAAGATGGTCCCGGGCGACCGGCGGAACATGAAGCTCACCACGATCGAAGATCTCTCGTACGCGCGCGAGCTGGTGCGGACGGGCAGCGTCGCCATCCCGGCGGCGTCGGCATGAGGACGGGGATCGGCTACGATATCCACCGTCTCGCCTCCGGCCGCAGGCTGGTGCTCGGCGGGACGGACATCGCGCACCACGCGGGCCTCGTAGGCCACTCCGACGGTGACGTCCTTCTCCATGCGCTCATGGACGCACTGCTCGGGGCGGCGGCACTCGGCGATCTCGGGGCACACTTCCCGAGCGACGATCCCGGCTACCGCGGTGCGGACAGCCTGAAGCTCCTCGGGATCGTGAGCGGGAAGCTCGCGGCGGCCGGCTTTCGCGTGACGTCGCTCGACGTGACGGTCATCGCGCAGGCCCCGAGGCTCGCTCCGTACGTCGAGGCGATGAGGAAGGCGATCGGCGGGACCCTCGGCGTGGGGCTCGCCGCGGTGAGCGTGAAGGCGACGACCAACGACGGCCTGGGGGTCGTCGGCGCGGGCGAGGCGATAGCCGCGCTCGCGACGGTGGTGATCGAGGAGGCGCGTTGACTGGAGTCCGGCTCTACGACAGCGCGACGCGGACCGTACGGCCGTTCGAGCCGCTCGTCGCGGGCCGCGTGGGCATCTACGACTGTGGGCCGACCGTGTACTCGTATCAGCACATCGGAAACCTCTACCGCTACATCGTCGCCGATGTGGTCCGCCGGACCTTCGAGTACTGCGGCTACAAGGTCACCCAGGTGATGAACATCACCGACGTCGGCCACCTGTTTGACGACGCCGACCAGGGCACCGACAAGATGGAGCAAGCGGCCAAACGCGAGGGCCGCGACCCCGCGGCCATCGCGAAGCACTACACCGATCACTTCCTCGCGGACCGCGCGAAGCTGAACGTGCTTCCGCCGCACGTCATGCCGTACGCGACGGAGCACGTGCCGGAGATGATCGAGGCGGTGAAGACGCTCATCGCGAAGGGCCACGCATACCCGGCGGCCGACGGTGTGTACTTCGACATCACCACGTTCCCGGGTTACGGCGCCCGGCTCAACCCGCCCGGCTCGTTCGCCGAGCGCCAGGCCGGCGCGCGAGTCGAGGTGAACGACGCGAAGCGTCACCCGTACGACTTCGCGCTGTGGCGCGCGGCGAAGCCCGGCGACCTCCAGCAGTGGGACTCGCCGTGGGGCCGCGGCAATCCCGGCTGGCACATCGAGTGCTCGGTGATGTCGATGAAATACCTCGGCGAGACGTTCGACCTGCACTCCGGCGGCGAGGACCACCTGTTCCCGCATCACGAGTGCGAGATCGCGCAGTCCGAGGCGGCGACGGGCAAGCTCTTCGTGCGCAACTGGATGCACACCTACTTCCTCTCCGTCGATGGTGGCGCGATGCACAAGTCGAAGGGAAACGTGTATCTCGTCTCGGACTTCGCCGCGCACGGGTGCGAGCCGCTCGCGTTCCGCATGCTTGCCCTGGGCGTCGGCTACCGGAAGAGCCTCGACTTCACCTGGCGCGCGCTCCAGGACGCGCAGCGCCGCCTCGACCGCTGGCGGTCCGCGATCGGCGGCGCCTGGCAGCGCCTGCAGGGCTCGACCGGCGCGGTCGATCCCGCGGACCCGGTGAAGGCGGCGTTCGCCGAGGCGATCACGGACGACTTCAACACGCCGCGCGCACTGGCGCAGGCCGAGGCCGCGTTGGACCTGGTGAACGGGAGCGACGGCGCGCTGCGCGCCCGCGGGCTCGCGATCCTCTTCGACATGGACCAGGTGCTCGGCCTGGGTCTGCGCGCGAGCGCCGAGGCGACCGTACTGCTCGGCGACGTAGAGCGAGCGCTTCTGGACGAGCGCGCCGCGGCGCGTGCGGCGAAGGACTTCGCGCGGTCGGACGCGCTGCGCGCCCAGCTTCAGGCGAAGGGGATTCTCGTGAAGGACACAAGCGAAGGACAGCGCTGGGAGCGCGTCTCGCGCGTCAGCGAAGGAGAACCGGCATGAGCGATGAGATGGAGACCTCCGGGCCCGACCCGGTGAACCAGGTGGGCCACGACGCGCGCCGCGGACGCCGCGGCAGGCGCGGCCGTGGCGGCAGCGGGGGATTCGGCGGTCCGCCCCAGCAGGGCTTCCGGCCCTCGGGTGGACAGCCGTTCCGCGGCG
>VGPA01000062.1 GCA_016875665.1 Chloroflexota bacterium
GCAGGGCGCACACACCGGCGGCGGCGCACCACGCGATGCGGCGCGGCCGGTCGACGCTCGCCGCGGCGAGCGTGGCGGTGGCCAGCGAGGCGAAGATCGCCAGCGGGGGCAGCGGAAGCGGCGCCTGCGATGTGAGCAGTGACAGCACCACCGCCACGAAGGCGGCGGGCAGGAGCGGCAGCGCGAGCACGGCGCTCAACGCACGGTGACGAGGTCGCGGATGTCGGCGAGCACGCGAGGCGTGACGAGCCCGCGCGTCTGCAGCTCCTCCACCTTCGCGAAGCGCTTGCCGGTGCGCGAACGGACGATGCGCGACGCGGTGGCCGGGCCGATCCCCGGCAGCCCGTCCAGCTCCTCCGCGGAGGCCGCGTTCAGGTCGATCGTCGTCTCGGCCCCGCTACCCATGCTTCCGGCCGGCGGCTGCTCGCCCGGCCGCGGGACGTAGATGCGCGCACCGTCGCGCAGCACGGCGGCCTTGTTGAGCGCGCCCAGATCGGCTTCACCGGTCATGCCACCGGCGGCGAGCAGGGCATCGAGCACCCGCGAGCCCGCGGGGAGACGGACCACGCCGGGCCGGGCGATCGCTCCGGCAACGTCCACGACCACGAGCGGAGGGGGCGTCGCGGGCGCGGCCACCGGCTCGTCCGCCTCGACCATCGGGGGCGGAGGCGGAGCCGGGCGGAGCACGGTGACGGTGAGCCCGAGCAGGGCAAGGGCTGCGGCCGCCAGCACGAGGAGTCGCATGGGCGGCGAGGATGCGGCGAAGAGCGTTTCGGGCGCGATCCTCCGTCGGTGCGGACCCGTCGCACGTTCGTGCGCAGCGCGTCGCCCAAAGTGCGTGGCGCCGGGACCCTAGTTGGGGCGCGAGCCTCCCGGCGCGGTCACGAGCTGGGACACCGCGAACTCGACGCTCGCCGCGGGGCCGCCGTCGACCTCGATGTCGAAGTGGTGGAGGCCGGTCGCGTTCAGCACGAGCTTGTTGAACTCGACGATGACGTTGGAGTCGGCGTCCGCCGCGCCCTGCACGGTCAGCTCGGGCGCGTTCTCGATGCCCTGGCTCCCGTCCGGGAGCCGCAGCCGCACCACCACGCGGTGCGTACCGGCGTCGAGTCCGAAGATGACGACGAGGTACAGGCGCGGGTGCTCCGCGGGCAGGCTGGTCACGCTGATCGTGCGGAACACGCCGACGAGCGTCGCCTTGCCGTCCTGGCCCATGACCGCGTGGTCGCACACCGCGGCGAGCCGCACCTCGGGGCGAGCCACTACTTGGTCACCAGGTTGAGCAGCTTGTCGGGTACGTGGAAGGCGCGCACGACGGACGCGCCGGCAAGCGCCGCGCTCACCTTGTGGCTCTGCGCGGCGGCGGCGCGCGCCCCGTCCTCCCCCGCCCCGGCGGCGATCTCGATGCGGTCGCGAACCTTGCCGTCCACCTGCACCACCAGTGTGACGGTCTTCGGCCTCGCGGCGGCCTCGTCGTAGGCGGGCCAGGCCTGCTCGTGCACCGAGCTGGTGCCGCCGATCCGCTCCCACAGCTCGTCGGCCAGGTGCGGCGCCATGGGCGCGAGCAGGAGCACCAGGGCGCGGATGCCGTCGGTGCGGCTGGGCCCGGCCGCGTGCAGCAGCTCGTTCGTCAGCTCCATCAGCGCCGCGACGGCGGTGTTGAAGCGGTACTCGGCCAGGTCGTCGGTGAGCTTCTTGATCGTGCGCTGGACCAGGCCGTCCAGCGCGGGATCGCGTGGACCGGCGTCTACGGGCGTGAGCGCGGTCGTCCACACGCGGTTCAGGAACCGCCAGGTGCCCTCGAGGCCGGCCGGGTCCCAGTCGGAGCCCTCGGTCCAGGGGCCCATGAACATCATGAACAGACGCAGCGAGTCCGCGCCGTAGCGCTGCACGTACTGGTCGGGCGCCTGCACGTTGCCGCGCGACTTGGACATCTTGCGGCCCTTGAACACGATCGTGCCCTGGTTGCGCAGCTGGACGAAGGGCTCGTCGAACCACAGCTCGCCCATGTCGCGGAACGCCTTGCACATGAAGCGCGCGTAGAGCAGGTGGAGGATCGCGTGCTCGATGCCGCCGGTGTACTTGGCCACCGGCAGCCAGCGCTCCGCGGCCGCACGGTCGATGAACGCGCGGTCGTGGCGCGGGTTCGGGTAGCGGTAGATGTACCACGAGGAGTCCACGAACGTGTCCATCGTGTCGGTCTCGCGCCTGGCGGCCTTGCCGCACCGGGGGCACGCCACGTTCACGAACGAGTCCTTGCGCGTGAGGGGCGAGTCGCCTCCCGGACGGAACTCGACGTCGTACGGCAGCTCGACTGGGAGGTCCTGCTCCGGGACCGGCACGGTGCCGCAGGCGTCGCAGTACACGATCGGAATCGGCGTCCCCCAGTAGCGCTGGCGCGAGATGAGCCAGTCGCGCAGGCGGTACGTGACCTTGGGGCCGCCGATGCCGTGCCGCGCCGCGTCCTCGGCGATCGCCTTCTTCGCCGTCTCGCTCGGCTGTCCGTCGAACGGGCCGCTGTTCACGAGCGAGCCGGGGCCCGTGTACGCCTCCCTGAGATCGCCGTGGGTGCGGCCGTCGACCGAGATGACTTCGCGGATGGCGATGCCGAAGCGCTGCGCGAACGCGAAGTCGCGCTCGTCGTGGGCGGGGACGGCCATGATCGCGCCCGTGCCGTATCCCGCGAGGACGTAGTCGGCGATCCAGATCGGGATGCGCTCGCCGGTGAAGACGTTCAGCGCGTACGCGCCGGTCGCGACGCCGGTCTTCTCGCGCTCCGCGGCGGTGCGATCGATGTCGCTCGCCGCGCGCGCGCGCGCGACGTACGCCTCGACCTCGGCCTGCTGCTCCGGCGCCGTGATGGTCGGAACGAGCGGGTGCTCCGGCGCGAGGACCATGAACGTCGCGCCGTAGATCGTGTCGGGACGCGTCGTGAAGAACCGGACCGTGGCGCCCGGGTGACCCTCGACGGCGAACTCCATCTCGGCGCCCTCGGAGCGGCCGATCCAGTTCTCCTGCATCACGCGCACGCGCTCCGGCCAGTCGAGGCCGTCGTGGCGAAGCAGCTCGTCGGCGTAGGCGGTGATTCGGTAGAACCACTGCGTCAGATCGCGCTTCTCGACCGGCGAGTCGCAGCGCTCGCACAGGCCGTTCACCACCTGCTCGTTCGCGAGCACGGTCCGGTCCTTGGGGCACCAGTTCACCGGGGCGGTGTCCCGGTAGGCGAGCCCCTTCTCGAAGAGCTTGAGGAACATCCACTGGTTCCAGCGGTAGTAGTCGGGGTGGCAGGTCACGACCTCGCGGCGCCAGTCGATCATCGTCCCCATCATTCGGAACTGACGGCGCATGTTCGCCATGTTCTGCTCGGTCCCGTCGGACGGATGGATGCCCTTCTGGATCGCCGCGTTCTCGGCCGGGAGGCCGAACGCGTCGAAGCCCATCGGGAACAGCACGTTGTGGCCGCGCATCCGCAGGTACCGGGCGGCGCAGTCGGAGGGCGTGATCGCGTACCAGTGGCCGACGTGGAGGTCGCCCGAGGGGTACGGGAACATCGTCACGAAGTAGTAGTTGGGCTTGTCGGACTGGTCGGGGATGTCGTACAGGCCGCGCTCGTTCCAGCGCGCCTGCCACTTCGCCTCGATCAGGCCGGGCTGGTACCGCTCGATGCGCGGACCCGCTTTCGTCTCGTCGGTCACGCTTCCCTCCCATGACGCGCTTGCGTGCGTGTCACGGGGACGGAAGGAGACCTTCCGCGGTACCACCCCGCTTGAGACGTTTCATGTGGACCTGAGGAGATTCGAACTCCTGACCCCTTGACTGCCAGTCAAGTGCGCTACCGCTGCGCCACAGGCCCGCGCCTCCGCTCGTGCACGGTGATAACGGGGCGTGACCCCGGCGGACGCTTGGAGCGGCGACCGCTCGGTCACATCCGCGGCTCCCGGGCGAGTTCCGCGTCGCTGGCCACCGGCTCGCACCAACCGCCGGCTCGCTTGCGACCGCGCGCGCGTACTGCTCCCGTTCGCAGCCGTTGAGACTGCAAGTGTACTGGTGGCGCGGTCAGGTGGAGCGGTCACCGCGCCGCATCGAGATCGATTGGAGCACCCCGAGCCCAAAGCAGATCGCCAGGAGCGACGAGCCGCCGTGCGAGATGAACGGCAGCGGGATCCCGGTGACCGGCATGAGGGAGATCGCCATCCCCACGTTCACCGCGATCTGGAAGCCGATCATCGACACGATGCCGGCCCCCACGAGCATCCCGAACGGATCGCGCGACCGGTACGCGATGCGGAGCGCCGCCAGCAGCAGCACCAGATAGAGCACGAAGAGCACGATCGCGCCGAGGAAGCCGAGGTCCTCCGCAAGGCCGGAGAAGACGAAGTCCGACTCGGCGATCGGCAGGTAGCCGAGCGGCGACTGCGTCCCCGCGGTCAGCCCCTTCCCCATCAGCTGGCCCGACCCGACCGCGATGAGCGACTGGATGATGTTCCAGCCCGCTCCCTGCGGATCGGCGTACGGGTCGAGGAACGCGACGAGCCGCGCGCGCTGGTACGCCTGGAGCATCGGCCAGACCAGCGGCAGCGCCGCGAAGCCGGCCGCGATGAGCGCCGTCAGCTGCCACGGCCGCGCGCCGGCGATGAACGCCACGCCGAAGAAGATCGCCACGAAGACGAGGCTCGTCCCGAGGTCGGGCTGGCGGAAGACCAGGAAGGCGGGCGGCCCGAGCAACAGCAACCCCCCGGCGAGCGTGAGCGGTGAACCGATCCGGGGCATGCGCTCGGCGAACCATCGCGCGAGCACGACGATCATGAACACCTTCGCGAACTCGCTGGCCTGGAGCTTCTGGCCCCCGATGCTGAGCCAGCGCTGCCCGCCCAGCACGCTCTCGCCGACGAGCATGACCGCAAGGAGCAGCCCCAGCGTCCCCAGGTACAGGAGCGGCGCGAAGGTGCCGAGCCATTCGTAGTCGATGAAGGCGACCACGAGCATGATCGCGATCCCCGCCACCGCGAACACCGCCCCGCGCGCCACGAGCGACCACGGGTCGTCCGTCGCCGCACGGTCCTCGACCGTGACCGAGTACGTCATCACGAGGCCGTAGCAGGCGAGCAGGACCGTGGCGACGAGCAGGAACGGGTCGATTCCGGCAAGGCCGCGCGCGCTCGGCCGCTCACCGAACGCGGGCATCGCGCGCGGCAGCGGGAGCGGCCGCACGCTCATACGCTCGCCACTACCTGCCCGCCAGGTACGCCTCGAGCACCCGTTGCGTGATGCCGACGGCGGGGTTGAGGCAGAGCTCGCACATGCTGCGGCTCGAGTCGAAGGTGAACACGACCATCGCGATCTCGGCCGTGGGGTCGGTGTTGTCCTGCTTGGGAACGAACGAGACGAACCAGTTGTGGAACCCGAGCAGGTTCCGGCCGGCGCTGTCCTGGCCCTGCGACGGACCGAACTCGGCCGTGCCCGTCTTCCCGGCGATCGGCAGCTTCGGATTGGGTATGACGGCATGGCCGACGGTCACGACGCGACGCGACGCTTCGCGCATCAGCCGCAGGTGGTCGTCCGTGATGTCGAGCTTGCGGATGATCTCGGGCTCCTTCGTGACGGTGGTCGCGCCTCCCGGATCGAGCACCCGGCGGAGCAGGTGCGGGCGGTACAGCGTGCCGCCGTTCGCGATCGCGGCGTAGGCGTTCAGGAGCTGCAGGGGCGTCACGGCAACGAAGCCCTGGCCGATCGCCATCTGATAGGTGTTGCCGATCGTCCACGGCTCGTCGAAGAGGTCCTCTTTCCAGACCGGGTCGGGCATGATGCCCGCCGCCTCGCCAGGCAGGTCGATGCCCGTCGGCGCGCCGAAGCCGAGCATCCGCCCGTACTTCGCCAGCGCCTCCGGGCCGACCGGGCGGTGCTGCGGCATGCTCGGATTGCCGCCGGCGAGCGTGTAGAAGTAGATGTCGCTCGAATGGGCGAAGCCGTTGACGAAGTCGACCGGCCCGTGGACCGTCCAGTCGAAGAAGCGGTATGCGCCCACCTGCATGACGTTCGAGGTGACGTTGACCACGGTGTTGCGCGTGGCGGTTCCCTCGTTGAGCGCGGCCACGCCGGGCACGAGCTTGAAGGTGGAGCCCGGCGGGAAGATGTCGCCCACCGCCTTGTTCACCAGAACGCGGCGGTTGTCGCCCAGGATCGCCGAGAGCTCCGGCGCGGTGATGCCGCGCACGAACAGGTTGTTGTCGTACGAGGGCGTGGAGACCATCGCGAGGATCTCCCCGTTGCGGGGGTCGATCGCGACCCCCACCCCCTGGGTGAAGGCGTCCGCCCGGACGCCACGGTCAAGCTCGGCGGCGATGAGCTTCTGCAGCCGGTCGTCGATGGTGAGCTGGACGTTGCCGCCGGCGCGTGAGGGCACCAGCGCGAGCGTCTTCACCTCGCGCTGCGCCGCGTCGCGCTCGATCTCACGCCAACCGTACGTGCCGCGCAAGTAGCTCTCGTACACGCGCTCGAGGCCGGTTCGCCCGATGTCGTCGTCGGTCAGGTAGCCGGCGCTCCGCTTCGCCCCAAGCTCCTCCTCGGTGATCGGCCCGATGTAGCCCAGAAGCGGTGCGTAGAGCGCACCATCGTCGTAGATCCGGAGGGACTCGGGATCCACCCGGACGCCCGGATACAGCTCCGCCCGCTCGGCCAGCAGCAGGGCGATGTCGCGGGACACGGGCTTCAGCGAGACGCGCACGGGCTCGAACGGGTTGCGCTTGCGCTGGAGCGCGATCGCGGCGCGCACGGACTCGGCCTCGCGGCCGAGGATCGGCGCGAGACGGACCGCGAGTTCAGTTTCTTGTGAGACCGGCACGTCGATCGGGATCACGCCCACGCCGAAGCCGGGCAGGTTGCGGGCGAGGACGTGGCCGGAGCGGTCCAGGATGAAACCGCGGTCGGCGGGCACCGGGATGCGCAGGATGCGGTTGTGCTCCGCCAGGGCGCGGTAGCGCGCGCCGTTGACGATCTGCAGGTCGTACAGGCGCGCGGTGAGCACGACCATCAGCGCGACGAGCGCCAGCGCGACGCCGGCGAAGCGCCGCGGCCGAACGAAGCTGCCGCTCCCCATGCGGTCCATGGTCACATGGACGCCCGGGTTTGGCCGCGTCGGCTCAGCATCCGCGCGAGCGGATACGCACCGAGCGCAAGCGCACCGGTGAGGACGGCGCCGCCCACCGAGTCCGTAAGCAGGCGGACGACCGGCGGCAGCGGCTGTCCGGCCAGGGCCAGGATCGCGACGTACAGGAGCAGGCTCGCAAAGGTCGCAAGCGCCACCAGTCCGGCGGCAGCGGGCACCGACAACGGCCGTAGTGTCCGATCCCCCAGCCCGATCGCGGCGACCGGCGGCAGTGAGGCGAGCGCGAGCGCGCCGAGCGGACCCCCGGAGAGCAGGTCGGCGGCGAGTCCGCCGATGAAGGCCCACCACACCCCCTCCCGGGCGCCAGCGGCGATCGACCACGAGCCTGCGACCAGGAGCGGGAGGTTTGGGCGAAGGCTGCCGAGGGCGAGCTGCGGGATCAGCGAGCCCTGAAGCATCACAGCAGCAAGGGGGATCAGCAGCGCGAGCAGAGGCCTCATCTGCCTCCGAGTATCGCCAAAGCGGGGAGTCGGACTCCCCTGCCCCAGGCGCCATGATACCTTATTAGGGATCGAAACAGGGGACGCGGGGAAAGTACGTTGTAGCAGTCTGAGCAGGCTCTGCAGGGATCATGATTAGGCGTAAACACCCGGTTTGGAGTAGAATATGACCCTCCATGACGGGCTCCGGAGCTTCCAGTGCGGGCTCTCATCGCGTCCTACT
>VGPA01000063.1 GCA_016875665.1 Chloroflexota bacterium
TTCGCGCAGGGTGATCCCGACCGCGGCCTCAACCTTGCCGTTCCAGCGCGGGGTGTACGGCGGCGTGAGGATGTGCTCGATGCCCCAGGCGTGACGCACCGCGCGGAAGGGGGCGCCGAGGCGGTAGTGAAGTTGACCCGGTTTCGTGGAGACCCTGGGAGTGTGTGGCCAACGGTCACACCGAGGAGGTCTCTGTGGCGAAGTCCACGAAGCCGTATCCCCGGGAGTTCCGGGAGGGCGCGGTCCGGCTGTACAAGACCAGCGGCAAGTCACTCGACGCGATCGCCCGTGAGCTGGGCATCGCGACGGAGTCGCTGCGGAACTGGATCAGGCTGGGCGACCTCGACAGCGGCAAGCGCAAGGACGGCTTGACCACCGAGGAGCGCCACGAGCTCACCGCGCTCCGGCGCAAGGTCCGGGTGCTCGAGCAGGAGCGGGACATCCTGAAAAAAGCCACGGCGGCCTTCTTCGCGCAGGAGAGCGGGAGCCGGAGCAGATAGCGGTGTTCCGGTTCATCGAGCGAGAGGAGGCCCCGGTGCGCACCGCCTGCCGCGTGCTCGGCGTCTCCGAGTCCGGCTTCCACGCCTGGCGCACTCGTCCCAAGTGCGAGCGGGCCCTCGGCGACGAGGTGCTCGGCTCGATCATCGCGGGGATCCACCAGGAGAGCCGCCATACGTACGGCGCACCCCGGGTCCACGCGGAGCTTCGCCGTACCCTGAGACACCAGAGAGCCCTCCTTGGCTTGTTGCGGTTTCAGTCACCACAAGCAAGCCCGGAGGGCTCTCCTTTTGTCAACGGTGTCTCTGGGCAGTGGACCTAGTTCGCCGGCCTCCAGGCGAACGACAGGTGCGTGATCTTCTCCCCATCCGTCTCGAACGTCCAGGTCGTGAAGTTGGCGAACATCCCCGGAGCCCGGGTGAGCCCCTTCAGGATCACGGTGGTGCCCTCGACCTGCTCCTCCCGGATCCGCCGCACGAAGCTCGGGGCGCGCTTCACGAAGGCCTTGGCCGCGTCGCGCCCTTCCATCTCGTTCCCGCCCCCCGGGGGCTGGATCCGGACCTCCTCGGCGCAGACGGCGGCCGCCCGGTCGCCGTCGGAGGCCTCCAGCGCGGCCATGAACGTGCGGGCTGCCTCAAGCGGTGTCACCGGTCCCATTATTAGGACATGACGCGGTTGGGGCTGGGGGGTCAGCGGCGCTTCGCGGCCGTCGGGCTCGCGGTCGCCGTGCTCGCTTCGTCGCTGGTCGTCTGGTCGATCAGGCACATCCCGCTCGACCAGGGTGTCGGGCCGGTGACGAACGCGAAGGTCGGCGGCGGCCCCGGACCCGAGCTGTCGAGGAACGGACGGCTCGCCTACTGGCGCGAGGATCCGGCCGGCGGGGCGCTCCTCTACGCGCAGAATCTCGACGGCTCGCTCCGCCGTCCGGTCGTGCGGGTCGAGTCCATCCGCCGCGTGAGCCGCACCCGCTGGACGACCGACGGCTCTGCGCTGACCTACATCGAAGGCGGAACGCGCGCGGTGGTGCTGCGCCTCGACGGCACGAGCAACGACCTCGTCCTGCCCCAGGCCGAAGCGTTCGGCGGGCGGCGCATCGTCGATCAGCGCTGGAGCCCCGACTCCTCGAAGGTGGCGTTCACGGTCAAGCGCGAGGCCGATGGCCGGCACGACGTGTGGCTGGCCCAGGCCCGCGGCGCCGAGCTCGTCCGCGCCACCACCCTCGACGACGCGATCGCGGACGATTGGATCTCCCCGAACGAGCTGCTCGTACAGTCGGCCAACGGGCTGCTCGGCGTGCTCGGCGACGGTGTGCTCGCCGGAGGCCCCGCGAATGCCATCCGCCCGATCACGGGCGCGGCGAGCGCGTCGCCCATCGTCGGCGAGGACGGCCGCCTCTACTACGTCGCCGGGCGCACCGTCCCGGGCCCGAGCGATGCCGCGCCGACCGTCTACGCCGCGGGCGCGCTCTGGAGCTCGTTCGTCGACGGGAGCGACGCCCGCAAAGTGCGCGACCTTCCGAACGAGCTGCTGAAGATCGACGCGCACCTGACGACGAACACGCTGCTCGTGCATCGCAACGAGCAGACCGGGCAGACCGTGAACCTCGGCTCGACGTTCTACGACATCCCGGGCAACGCCGGGCTCGTCGAGCGCGTCGCCGTCGCGCCGGACCGGCGCAGCGCCATCGGCTTCGTCCCGCGCCGCGTGGTCCGCATCGATCTCACCCGACCCGCGAGCGCGAGCGTTTCGGTGCTGCTCGACGGCGTCATCGACGCCGATGCCTGGTATCCGAGGACCGCGACGCTCAGCCGCCCCGCGCCCGCCGAGGCCACCCGCCTGCCCGACGCCCGCTTCGCGTTCAACCTGGCCGGCAGCACGTGGACCATGGGGCGCGACGGCGTGCCGGCTCTGCTCCGGACCCCCGGCATGCAGGCGAGCTTCTTCCGGCGGCTGCCGACTCCCCTGCCGCTGTGGTCGCCGCGCGGCGACCGTTTGCTCACGACCGAAGTGACGAACACGACGACGGGCGCGTTCGGCGCCCTGCTGGTCGATCCGAGGACCGGCGCGGCGAAGCGGCTCGAAGCGTTCGGCCCGGTCGGCCGCAACCTGGCGTGGTCGCCCGACGGTGCGAGCGTCGCCGCCGTCGCGATCCCCGGACCGGGCGTGGCCCAGCTGCCCGACACGCTCGAGGTCCGCTTCGCGACCGTCGACGACACGATCGCGCGGGCCGCTGTTCCCGGGCGCGAGGTGGCGTGGACCGGCGGCGGCCTGTTCGTGATCTCGAACGGAACGTTCGTGGCCGAGCCGCGGTCGCGGACCGGCCTCGCGGTCGAACGTGTGGACGGCACCACGCTCCGCCCGGTCGTGACGATGGCCACGCTTATGGCGGACCCGCGTGCGCTCGCCACCGCGACAGCCGCGACGCCCGCCATCTCGGACCTCGGAGCGTCGGCGGACGGCGCGTACGTGAGCGTCCGCCTCACCTACGCGATCGCACTCGGCGAGGCGCCCCGCTCGTTCCTCACGATCACCCGGACCGACACCGGCCGGCCCGCCCTCTACATCCCGCAGGAGACCACGGCGGACGTCCAGTGGTCGCCGCGGCGCGCGCTCATCGGCTACACGACGGTCGGCCCGGTGGCCGCCGGCACGCGCACGGTGACCGCGACGGTGCTGGATCCGGCGACCGGCCAGATCGTCTCCCGCGTCGAGGGCTCGCGCTTCGCGGGCTGGGCGCCGGATGCCGCCGCCTTCTACGTCGCGCGGGAGAGCGGGCTCTTCCACCACGCCATCGGCGCGGCAACCGGCGTGAAGGTCAGCCCGATCGGCGTCCCGGTCTCGCTCGCGCCCGCCCGCCCCTAGGGTGCTCGACCGGGAGCGACGCCTCGTCACGGTCCTGTTCGCGGACATCGTCGGCTTCACCGCCCTCGCCGACGAGGTCGACCCCGAAGTCCTCCAGGAGCTCGTCTCCGGCATCTTCCAGGCGCTCACGGACGAGGCCGTCACGTACGAAGGAACGATCGAGAAGTTCATCGGCGACGCGGTGTTCGTCATCTTCGGCGCGCCGCTTGCCCACGAGGACGACCCCCAGCGCGCGCTGCGCAGCGCGATCGGGATGCAGCGCGTCTTCGGCGAGCACGCGGCGCGGCTGAAGAAGGAGCGTGGGCTCGAGATCGGGCTGCGGATCGGCGTGAACACGGGCATCGTCGTGGCCGGCCAGGTGCGGCCGGGGGCCGGAGGGGTGGGCGTCATGGGCGACACGGTGAACACCGCCTCGCGCCTCCAGGCGGCCGCCACGCCGGGCGAGACCTTCGTCACCCAGGCGACGTTCCGCCTCACCAACCGTGAGTTCGCGTTTCGCGAGGTCGGACCCATCGTTATGAAGGGCAAGGACGAGCCGGTGTTCGCGTACGCGCTCACCGGCGAGCGCACGGAGCGGGGCGAACGGACGGTCACGAGCGCTCCGCTCGTCGGGCGGTGGATGGAGCTGTCCCGCCTGGACCTGGCGTTCCAGTCGGCGCGGACCGGGCGCACGGAGGTCGTCCTCGTCACCGGCGAGCCCGGCATCGGGAAGAGCCGCCTCATCTCCGAGTTCCTCGGCCTGGCGGCCTCCGGCGAGGACGCCTCCGCGCCGGCGCCGCGCGTGCTGCGGTGGACGTTCTCGCGCGTCAATCAGCGCTCGTACGCGGGCTTCATCGACGCGCTGCTCGACGCGGTCGGGATCGATCCGGCCTCGCCCGACGCCGCGGCGCGGCTCGAAGACGCCGCCCAGCGGTTCGGTCTCGCGACAAGCGCCCCCGCCCTCCTCGCGCGCTTCCTGGGCGTCGCCGGCGAGTCCGAGGCGTTCGACGAGTCGGACGAGCGCAAGCGCGACCAGTACATCGCGATCTTCGACCTGCTGAGCGCGCTCGCGCGCGAGCGCCCGCTCGTGTACGTCCTCGAGGACCTGCATTACGCCGACTCCGCGTCGCTCGACCTGCTGTGGTTCGTCACGGCGCGGCCCTCGCGGGTGCCGATGCTCTTCCTCCTCGCGCAGCGCCTCGCGCAGGGCGCGCCCGAGCCGAGGCCGTCGCGGACCAACTTCACGCAGCTCGTGCTCGACCCGCTGACGAGCGAGGAAGCCACGCGCATCATCGACGCCGCGATCGACTGGGCGCCGGCGGAGCTGCGCGAGCGAATCGTCGCCCGGGCCGGCGGCAATCCGTTCTTCATCGAGGAGTCGATCCGCGCCCTGGTGGACAGCGGCGCGGTGGAGCGCGGGGAGTCGGGTGAGTTCCGCCTGCGGCCCGAGGCGCGCCGGCTCGCCGTCCCGGCCACGCTGCACGCCGTCATCGCCTCGCGCATCGACCGGCTGCCGCCGATCGCGCGCGAGTGCATCCAGCTCGCCTCCGTGATCGGCCAGCGCTTCGGCGACCGCGTGCTCCGCGAGTCCGGCGGTCAGGCCGTCGCGGGAGCCGTCGACATGCTGATCGCCGCCGACCTCGTGCTGGACGCCACTCCGGGGGAGCGCCGCGAGGGCCGCTATCGCTTCAAGCACGCCGTCACGCAGGAGGTCGCATACAACACGCTGCTCGTGCGTCGGCGCGTGGAGCTGCACCGCAAGGTCGCCGCGGCCATGGAGGCAGTGCTCGAGGAGCAGCTGCCCGACTTCTACCCCGCCCTCGCCCACCACTATCTCGTGGGCGAGGAGCCGCAGAAGGCGGCCGACTACTCGTGGAAGGCGGCGCGGCGCGCCCTCACGGTGCACGCGCATGTCGAGGCGCTGCGCCTCGCGGAGCAGACATTTGAGCTGCGCGAGAAGCTCGGCGACGCGAAGGGCGCGACCGACGCCCTGTTCGTCGCCGCGCGGGTGCGCCGCTACCGCGGCGAGAACGACCTCGCGATGGCGCACCTGCGGCGCGCGCTCGACCTCCTCGACGCGAAGGAGGCGAGCGGGCTCGATATCGCGTGGGTCATCGCGGCCATGACGGAGCTGTCGACGCGGTGGGACGCCAAGCTGCCGGACCTGCACGAGCTGATCGAACGAGGGCTGCGCCTCGCGGGCCCCGAGCCCACCCGCGCGCGTGCGCGCCTCCTCACCGCGAAGGCGTTCGCCCCGCGCAAGGAGGCAGCCGTGACCGACGCCGACTGGGAGGCATCGCTCCGCACGGCGAACGAGGCTCTGTCGATCGCCGAGGAGCTCGGACTGCTGCGCGAGGTGTCCGCATCGCTGGACGCGGTCGGTTTCGGGCTGCGCGAGCTCGGCCGGTACCGCGAGGCGTACGAGACCCATCAGCGTCGCCTGCCGATCGCGCAGTCCCTGCAGGACAGCGACGAGCTCATCGACGCGCTCAGCATGGCGAGCGAAGCGGCGCAGGTGCTCGGCGACCTGGAGGAGGCGATCGAGCTCGGCACTCGCGCTCGCGAGATCGCCCTCACCACGGAGAAGCCCCGCCTCGGTGTGAACGCCATTCAGGCCGAGGTGCGGGCGCGGGTACTCACCGGCGCGTTCGCCGCGGCGCTCGACGCCGCGGGGCGCGCCTCCCACTTCGCGGAGCTGGTGCCCCAGCCCATCCGGAATGAGCTGTTCTGGCTGGCGGAAGCGGCGGCGGCGGCGGTCGACTCGGACGAGGAAAAGGCGTACCGCGAGCGCATCGTCGAGGAAGACGGCGAGCCGTGGGCCCTCGCGGCCGGCGATCTGCTCGCCGCCGTGTACGGCGGGCGCACCGAGCCGGAGGCGTGGCACGCCGCGCGGCGGACCGGATTCCCGCGGACCATGACCGGCAAGGTGCTGTGGGGACCGGTGCTCTGCTTGACCGCGGCACGCTGGGGCATCGACGACGAGGCGTTCGAGGAAGCGATCACGCGCGTGGTCGAGCTCACCGGCAGCGCACGCGGCCGCGCGCTCCTCACCCAGGCCCAGGGAGTGCGCGCTCTCCGCCGCGGGGAGCACGCCCTCGCCGAGCAGATGCTCTTCGACGCGGTGCAGGCCTTCGGCACGCTGCGGCTCGACTACGCGCGGGCGACGGCCCTCGCCGACCAATCGCAGGCGATCACGGCACGTGGGCGCGCGGCCGATGCGAAGACCGTGCGCAGCGAGGCGATCGCGCTCGCCGATTCGCTCGGGGCCGTCGCGCTCGCGCGCTCGATCGAGGGTGCGACCGCGGCGGTCTAGCGCCTAGGCCGCGAAGTCGACCGTCACCAGCGGCGGGGCGCACTCCGAGCCGAAGTCGCCCGAATGCTCGATCTCGCACGCGGAGCCGTCCACGCGTCCGATCAGCCAGTGGCCGCAGCCGCCGGTCATCGTCACCGAGGGATGCCCCCGCTTGGGGACCTGAAACTCGATCTTCCGCCGGACGGCGGACTCGGCGGACATATCCATCTCCAGAACCTGCACGAAGGCTAAACAAGGTTCGGACTGGACTTCATGGGTCCTTGGGCCTCATTTCACCCGGGATGACCCGCTTTTCCTAGGTACCCGTTCGCGCCCGGCGCGTCCCCCGTATGGACAGCAGGAGCGGCCACGGGTCGCCGGTCACGTGCCAGTAGCCCTGATCGTCGCGCACCATGCCCGGGAACGGCTGGTAGACGACGAACGGCCACTCGTGCAGGAACTCGACGCCGATCCCCGCCCCGTCGAGCGCCGCGAGGATCTCGCCGATGGAGTGCTGCCACTGATACGACTCCGGGTGCGCGAAGGGGCGCTCCTCCCCCACGTAGGAGCCGTGCTTGACCGCCTCGTAGGGGAGCTCGTCGTGGAAGTAGCGCACGCCGGGCTCACGTCCCGTTCCGTTGTCGTCGAGCATGTGCGCGACGGGATGGCCGTCGGCGAGATAGAAGGTCCCGCCATCGCGGAGGAAGTGCGCCGCGACCGCGGCCCAGCGCGCGACATCGGGGATCCACGGCAGCACCCCGTACGTCGCGAGCACCACGTCGAAGCGCCCGTCGAGCACGCGCGGCGGGTCGTCGATGCCGGCGCACACGAACCGCGCCTCGAGGTCGGTCTTGGTCACCAGCGCGTTCGCCGCGTCGATCGCCGCCTCCGAGAAGTCGACGCCCGTGACCTCGGCGCCGAGCCGTGCCCACGACAGAGTGTCGAGCCCGAAGTGGCACTGGAGGTGGAGCAGCGTCCTGCCCTCCACCGGTCCGACCTCGCCAAGCTCTAGCGGATGCAGGGTGATCCCGCCGTCGAGGACCTTGTGGGTGTCGTATGCGCTCAGGTGCAGCGCGGTGCGCTCGTCCCAGTTGGCTCGATTGGCGTCGAGAAATGCGTCACGCGAGAGTGCGGCGCGGTAGCGGTCCACGGGCGGCAGCATGACAGACCCTCGAGTCCGCCCGTCA
>VGPA01000064.1 GCA_016875665.1 Chloroflexota bacterium
GAGCCAGGCTCACGGGCGCCCCGCCTCCGCGCCGCGCCTGCGCGGCCCAGCCGGCTTCGAGCGCGGTCGCCGCGCTCAGCCAGGCCATGCCCAGCCTGTCCTGCTCGTCCGGTCGCGCGGCCAGCAGCTCGTCGATATGGGGGGCGTTGAAGAGCCCCATGTGGTCCACGAGCGCCACGAAGTCCGCGCCGAAGCGCTCCAGCAGCGCGCGCCGGCGCGTCGCGTCGACGTCGACGCCGGCGGGCAGCGTGCCGTCTGCCTCGTTCCGCACCGTGTCGTCACTCACGGCTCAGCGCACCGCCCGGGGCCCAGCCTCAGCCTCATGGCGCGAGTATGGGCTTCCTTGCGGCCAACGGGTCGCGTGTGTTGTGTCGTGCGCCGCCCATCCGCCGCGGCAATCGCGGCGTATAGTCGTCGCCTGATTACGCGTGTGATGGCAGGGAGGCTACCGTGCCTGCGTTCGACGGTTCGATCGCCGCGTCGAGGTTCCAGCGGCGGACGCTGATGCGCGCGAGCGCGCTCGGCGCTGCGGGCCTCGCGGCCGCGGCGCTCCTGGGCTGCGGTGGCGACGAGGACGACGCGGCGCAGGCGCCCGCGGGCGACGCCTCGGCGCCTGCCGTGGGCACGGACCCTCGTTACGCGAAGGACCCGAACCTGCCCTACGCGTACAACTTCCCGGAGCCCGCGGGCAAGACGCCGAAGGCCGGCGGCACGCTGCGCGTCGCCGCGACGTGGGACGTCGCGACGATGGACCCGACCAAGTCCGCGGCGGGTGGCACGATCACCGTGCCGAACCTGATCTACAGCCGCCTGCTGGGCATCAAGGGCGGCCCGGAGATGCACCCGTTCAAGATCGAGGTCGAGCCGCAGCTCGCGAAGTCGTGGGAACGCACGCCGGACGGCCTGACCTTCACGTTCAAGCTCGAGCCCGGCGCGAAGTGGCAGAACGTTGCCCCGCTCAACGGCCGCGCGTTCGTCGCCGCCGACGTGAAGTTCGCGTTCGAGCGTTACGCGAAGGAAGGCGTGCACCAGTCGTACTGGGTCAACGCCGACCGTATCGAAGCACCCGACGCGACCACGGTGCGCATCGTGCTCAAGAAGCCGACGCCCGAGTTCGAGATCCCGCTGGCGAGCCGGTACCAGACGCTGTTCCCGCGCGAGCTCGTGGACAGTGGTGAGATCGACAAGAAGGTCGTAGGGACGGGGCCGATGATCCTGAAGGAGGCGATCGTCTCTGACAAGGTCGTGCTGGCGGCGAACCCGGACTACTGGCGCCGCAAGGTGCTGCTCGAGGGTGCCGAGTTCAAGGTCGCGCCGGACACCGCCGCGCGCACGGCGTCGTTCCGTGCGAAGCAGATCGAGTACTCGTACGCGCTGGTCGCCACGAAGCGCGACCTCGACGAGCTGCTCAAGACGATGCCGGACCTGCAGGTGAACATCCCGCCGATCGTGAACAACGTGATCCCGTTCGGCATGAACCTCTCGCAGCCGAAGTTCCAGGACGTGCGCGTGCGGCGCGCGATCTCGCTCGCCATCAACCGCGACGAGATCGTGACGCTGGCGTACGCCGGTCTCGCCGAGGCGGCGCTGCCGGTGCTCCCCTGGACGTACCTGTTCGACAAGGAGCCGACGGACGTCGGTCCGTGGGTGAAGTTCGACCTGGCCGAGTCGAAGAAGCTGCTGTCCGCCGCCGGCGCGACCGACCTGGCGTTCACCAACAGCTACTACTCGTACGGCAGCGCCGCGATCGATCGCCTGACGGAGATCCTCATCAACCAGTTCCGCGCGGCCGGCATCACGATGAAGGGCGGGCAGGTTGACTACACGCAGTTCAATTCGCAGTGGGTCGGCCAGAAGCTGCCGGACGTGACCACTAGTGGCTGGACCCCGCAAGGCTTCGACGCGAACACGTATTTCTACAACCACCTGCACTCGAAGTCCCCGGGCAACCGCTGGCTGATCAAGGACGATCAGCTCGACCAGTGGGCGGAGCAGCAGTCCGTGGAGATCAACGTCGAGAAGCGCCGCGAGCTCCACAGGAAGATCTGGGACCGCGACGCCGACCAGGCCTACCGGCCGCCGACCCCCACCTCGTACGGGTTCGAGGTGTACCAGCCGTGGCTGCGCGGCATCCGCTTCGGCGGCCTGCTGGGCGCGAGCAGCTCGTACTACGACTGGGGCTCGCAGATCGAGAACGCCTGGCTCGACAAGTAGCGTTCGGCGCGGCGCGCCGGCCGACCGCCCGACGCTGGCGGCCGGCGCGCCCGCTCGTTGCCGCGATCCTCGATGCCGCTCAGTTCGACGCCAGTCGCGTGTCGCCTTCGCGCGGGCAACGCCGGGCGGCCGCGGCTACGCCTTGAGGATCTGCTTCTTCGCGATCACCTGGTCGAGGTACAGCTTCGCGCCGTGCCGCGCGAACAGCTCGCCCGCGGCGTCGAGGTGCTGCATCGCCTCGAGGTGCTGCCCGCGCCGCTCGGCGACCTCGGCGAGGCCTTGCAGACTGCGACCAATGACGATCGGCGCGCGCTCCCGAGTGCCCCAGTCGATGCCTGCTTCGAACCAGGTCCTCGCTTCGCCGAGCTCCCCAAGCGCCGCTGCCAGCAGTCCGCGAGCACGGTCGAAGCCCTCGTCTAGAAACCCCGTCTTGGTTTCGCGGACGCCCATCGCAGGTCTATGACTTCGAGGCAGTGACGAGGGCGAATCTCCCGTGCGCGGATCAAGCCGTGTGAGTCGGTCATAAACAGCGCGGCACTCGGCCTGGTCACCGGTGACTACCAAAGCCTCCGTTGCGAGTGCCATACCCGATAGCCAGTTGAGCCCCCCTCGTGGCACAACGGCATCCGCTTCACGCCATTGCGTCAGCGCCCGCTGTGTCTCCACAACGGTGCCGTGCTGCACCGTCATGGCAGCCACGAAACCGAGAAAGTTAGCACGATGTCCGGCGATGCCTATCAGACGAGTATTGAAGCGGTGCATTTTCGACAATACTTCGTTATCATCACCGTATATCGCGGCAAGGCGCGCCGCGTTTGCGGCGTGAATATAAGATTCCGGAATCATGCGCTCGTTTAGCTCAGCAACAACAGCAAAGCTGCCGCGCATCCATGCGATGTCCGCTAGGTAGGTAAGAGCGAACGCCTCATGCACACGGTCGTGATACCGCTGTGCTTCGGCTAGATACTCTCGGGCCGCGTCCGCGTACCGATCGAGATTGCCTAACTCAAGATACAACCCGGACAACGAGAGCCGAAGCCAGGGCTGCCGTGCGCGTTTCGCAGTGTCCCGAGCCTGAAGAAGAAACCGTTCCGCCGCTACCGCGTCGCCGAGGTCCCAAGCGCGCTCCCCGCGATTGTGGATTACGGCAGCCTCCATCTCGTCGAGCCCTTGTGAGCGCGCGATCTCGCCCGTCTCTTCAAGGAGCCTGCCTTCCTCTTCCCCGTCCACTGCGGCACCGCGATCGAGCAGGATGAGGAGAAGCCGCGCCCGAAGTACGCGATCCTGCGCCCCCAACGCATCTAGCACTTCGCGAACCTTAGGGATCAGCAAGTCATTTCCAATGAGCAAGGATGGGGCAGGCAAGAGTGCCTCACCCATACCAATGGGATCTGCGAGCCCAGCGAATTCGTCGTAAGCGATCACGAGGTGCCGCCAGGCTTCCCGCTTGCCGTTGCGGGCTAGGCAACGGCCCAACGAAGCGTGCAGCCGGGCAGCGGCGATCGGGCTCTCGATGAGAGCGATGTAGTCAAGGCAGCGCTCGTAGTGCCTCTCCGCCTCGGCCCATGCGAACTGAGCCTCGGCCTGCTCGGCGGCAATTCTCGAGTACAGGAGGGCCTTGGGCGCGTGCGCGGAATCTAGCGTCGCGGATTCCGTGAAGTGCAATGCGAGGCGCGCCGCCTGCTCGTTGGCGCGATCGCCGAGGCGCGCCTCGATCGCCTCGCCAACCTGGCCATGCATGCGCACGCGACGTGTCGAGGACAAACAGCAAGGAGGGTCTCCTGCATCAGCGCGTGCATGAAGCGGTAGCGCACCGGCTGGTCGGCCTCCTCGATCACGCGGGCGGCGAGCCCCTCCTCGATCAGGCGAAGCAGCACGTCGTGCTCGTAACCGCTCACGACCTGAAGCGTGTCGTAGGAGAACTGGCGTCCGGCCACGGCCGCGTATTGGAACAATGCGTTCGCGTCATCGGAGAGCCGGTCGAGGCGACGAGTGAGGGCTTCGCGCACACCCTCGGGAATCGCGATAGCGGGGACCGATTCAGCGCTGAGAGCCCCTTCCTGCGCTAGCAGGTTGACGACTTCAATCAGGAAGAACGGGTTGCCCTCGGTCTGCTCGTAGACGCGGTCAATGAGCGCGGCCGGCGGCTGCCGGTTGGCGGTCGCCTCGATGTAGCGCGCCACCTCGTCGCGCGTCAGGCCGTCGAGCACGATGCGCTGGAAGCCCCCGCCGCGGTTGAGTTCGACGAGCGCCTGCGACAGCGGGTGCGTGCGCGCCAGCTCCGTGTCGCGGTAGGTACCCAACAGAAGCACGCGCATGTCCAGGAGCTCACGAGCGAGGTGCTGCAGCAGCTCCAGCGTTGGCCTATCCGCCCAGTGCAGGTCGTCGAGCACCACGACCCACGGAGCCTCGGCCGACTGCGCGCGTACGAACTGCGCGTAGGCCTCGAACAGCCGGAACTGAGCCGATTCGTCGCTGGCGGGCTCCGGGTCGGACAAGTCGGGATACATCGCACGCAGCTCGGGAAACAGACGCTGCAGGTCGGCGACACCCAGCCCGAGCCGCTGGCGGAGCGCGCGCGCGTCCGCGATCTGCGCACCCCACACGCGGCCGACTTGGACCCACGGCCAGTACGGCGGGGCCCCGCTCGACTCGTGTGCGCGACCCCACAGCACCTGCGCGCCGCGCATGCGCGCGTAGGTCTCGAGCTCCTGCACGGTGCGCGTCTTGCCGATGCCCGGCTCGCCGACCAGCATCACCACCGAGCCACGTCCCGCGAACGCACTGTCCAGCGCGCTCCGCAGCCGTTCGAGCTCGCGTTCGCGGCCGACGAACACGCCGCGCGCCAGGCGGTCGAGCGGGTTCGCGCTGTCCGACGAGTGCGAGCGCGAGGGCTGCGCCGGGTCGATGCGCTCGAGCGCGGCGAGCACGTCGGCGGCGCTTGCAGGCCTCGATGCCGCCTCTTTCGCGAGCAGTGCGAGCACGAGGTCCTCGAGCGCGGGCGGGCAGTGCTGCGTGTGCCAGCTCGGCGCGACCGGGGCGGCGTTGAGGTGCTGCGAGATGACGGCGGTCGGCGAGTCGCCCTGGAACGGCGGCCGGCCCGTGACGAGCTCATACAGCATCGCACCGAGCGAGTAGAGGTCGGAGCGCGGCGTCGCCTCGCCGCCGAGCGCCTGCTCGGGCGGCATGTATGCGAAGGTGCCGACCATCATCCCGTGCTGCGTGAGCCGCGAGCGGCCCTCGGCAACGGCGAGCCCGAAGTCGCCGATCTTCGCGGTGCCGTCTGCGGTGAGCCAGACGTTGCCCGGCTTGAGGTCGCGGTGCACGATGCCGCGCTCGTGCGCGAAGGCGAGGCCGCGCGCGACGCTCGTCGCGATGTCGAGTGCGCGACGCAGCTCGAGCGGACCGCCCGCGCGCTCGAGCTCGCCCTCGACGTCGCCGCCCTGCATGAGCTCGGTAACGACGTAGGGCGCGCCCCCTTCATCGCCGAGGTCGAAGACCGAGACGAGGTGCGGGTGCGCGCCCATGCGGCCCATCGCCTGCGCCTCGCGCACGATGCGCTGGCGTCCGACCTCGTCGAGGCCGTCGGTCTTGATCAGCGCGAGCGCGACGTCGCGGTCGAGCAGCGCGTCGTGCGCGAGGAACACGCGCTTGCGGCCGCCCTCGCCGAGGAAGCGGCGCACCTGGTAGCGGCCGGCGGCGAAGGACTCGGGTTGAGGCGGAACTGCCGAGGCTGGCGCCTCGGGCGGTGTTGCCGCATTGGCGGCCGGCGCGCCGAGGTTCGCCTCGGCCATCGACAGGAACGCCGCCGCGTCGCTGTTCTCGGGGTCGATGGCGAGCACGGCCCGCGCGGCTTCCGCCACGGCCGCCCATTCACGGCGAGCCGCGGCCGCCTCCGCTTCATCGAGGAACCCATCGATGCGTCGCTGGATGCGTTCGCTCGGCATAGTCCGGGGGCATCATAACGACTGCACGTGAGCGACCGCCGGGCGCCTGCTCAGGGACCGACTCGTCGGTTCCAGCGCAGCCGACGGCGCCGGCTACGCGCCGCGCAGGCCATCCGCGATCTCCGCCAGCGCGGCTGCGTCGACGGGCGCGAACAACGGGTGTCGAGTGGTGAGGTTGAAGCGAGCTCTTCGGGGATGCTCGACCGCCCCCAGCGGGCGCCGGCAAGCGCTCCCGCGACCGCGAAGTCCCGGGCAGGCTCGGCCTGGTCGAGCGGCCCGCGCGCGAGATGTCGCGCGAGACGAGCGCCCATCTGCGTGTCGTCGGTGAACTCGCCCCGGCGCCCATCCGACCCCGCCTCCGCCGGGCAGCCGGAACAGCTCGTCGCGGCGGCCCGCGATCCGCTCGGGTGGCTCGAACTCTATCGGCGCACCGAGGGGTCGCCGACGGCGAGGCCGACCAGCACGCCGCGCGCCCCGTCCTCCGGCGAGGTTATGCCGGCGTCCTCGCGCCGCCGGAGCGCAGTGCAACGCGCTCCCACGCGCTCTCGACGAGCGCGAACACCTGACAGTCGTCGTCCTCGCGAGTCCGTCCGAGCAGGCCATGAACCCAGCGATCGGGCAGCGCGCGTCGTCCGTGCAGCGCTCCGACGGCTGCGCCCACGATCGCGGCGACCGTGTCGCTGTCCTTCGTGTCGTTCACGGCGCGGATGATCGCCTGCTCGGGGTCGCCGGCGTGACGCATCAGCACGTAAATCACGTCCCAGATCTCCGCGTTCGACTCTGTCACCCCCCAGCCCCTAGACCGCGCCGGCGATGCGTTGGCGTACGTCGGCGGTCGCAGCATCGAGCGCGTCGACGTGCCGCTTGACGGCCCCGCCCGGCGTGAGGAAGACGAAGGTGCAACGCGCGACGGGCCGTCCGAGCGCGCGCCCGAGCGCCAGCGCGTACGCCGCGCCCTGCGGCCGGTAGCGCACGAGCGCCGCCTCGACTGCTGTCCTCTGAGCGCAACGCGTCGGTCTTGTAGTCGACCACCACGAGCCCGTCCGGCGTCTCGTACAGCAGGTCGATGAAGCCCTCGACGAGCACGCCGTCCGCGAGCGCGCCGACGTAGACCTCGCGCCAGTGGCGACCCGACCCCACGGCCGCACGCACGGCGTCCGAGGACAGGGTGACGCGCGCGAGGCGTGCGACCTCCTGTGCGCGCTGCGGCACCCCCTCCGCGGCGGCCTGGGCGCGCGCCGTTTCCTCGAGGCCCGCGCCCGTCGCGAGGTCGATCGTCTGCAGCACCGAGTGCACCGCGCGACCGATGGCGGTGCCGGCGCGGCCGCGCCGCCACGGCGGCTCCTCCTCGATGGGCGGCTCCTTGCGCAGGTTGGGATCGTCGCCGGCTGCCGCCGCAACACGTGCGAGCGCGGTCGCGGAAACGACATGCACCGCGGAGTGCCCGGCGATCGCCGAGGTGCGCCGCTCGAGCCAGGCCGCGCGCTCGTCAGCGGTGTCGAGGGCGTGCGGCGCGGCCGGAGCCGCGTCGACGGGCGCGACCGGCGTTGGGGACGGCGCGCGCCAGAGGGCGGGAAACTGCTGCGCCAGCAGAG
>VGPA01000065.1 GCA_016875665.1 Chloroflexota bacterium
GCTCGCGGCGCGCGCCCGTCTCCGGGGCGCCCCGCAGCACGAGGTCGACCGAAGGGATCCCGCGCCGGGCGTCCGCCATCGTGGCGAGACTACCCGTGCGGGCGAAGCCCGTGCGTGCAAACCGACAGCCGAACCGAAGGTGAAGGCCGGCGGCTCACCCGTGCGGCCCCGCGCCGGTCAGCCCTGAGGCGAGACCAGCTCGGCGAGCGCCTTCCGGTCCGCCGCGATCAGGTCGGCCACCCGCTGCACGTTCACGTGGGCCACGACGACCGCCCCGTCGCCTTCGGAGACCGAGTCGTACAGACCGATCTCGGCTCTGCGGCTCCATCCCGCCCTGCCACAGCGAGCACTCCCCGCGGGCGTCGGCCGTGTTGGCCGCGCGCCGGACGCGGTCCTCATACGCGCGCAGGTAGCCGTAGGTCATGGCGATGTGCTCGATGTTCGGATCGACGAAGGACGGATCCCCGGCGAGCGCGTCGGCGACGCTGTTGATGTAGTCCCACCGGCCCGTGTTGAAGCCGAGGAAGCGCGGGGCGAGGGCGGCCCGGATCTCCATCAGCTGGAAGGCGGCCTCGAGCTGCTCGACGAGCACGTACGTGCGGATCGCCCCGGCGTCGAGCCCGCTGCGCTCCTCGAGCGTCAAGAGGATCTCGTTCCAGAGCGCCGCCTCCTCCGCGGTTTGGATCTTGGGCAGGTACAGCACGACGGTCCGGCCGCGCCCGCGAAGCGCGGCGGCGTTCGCGCTCACGTAGAGCGCCGCGTCCACGAACGATGCGCCGAACCCGGTGCGGTCGAAGCACGCCACGTGGCGGTCATCCAGATGGAGGCCCCGCGGGCGGAAAATCGCCGTCGTCATCTCGAGCTGGGCGCTCCAGTTCGCCACGATCCGGCGGCCGAAGAAGCCCGTGCTCCACGCGTTCATCTCCGCCGCCACGCTCTCCGCCACCGCGAGGAAGCGCGAGTCGCGCGCGAGCGCGAGGCGCAGGCTCCGCTGGTTGTCGAGCGACATGGTGGAGAGCTGACCGAGCGCGTCCTCCCCGTCGAACATCCACCCGTCCGCGCCCGACAACAGCGCGTCCGCGGGGTTGCGCAGACTCTGCTCCACGGTCGCGCGCGGCTTCGCCGCGGGGCCCGTCCCCTGGATCCACTGGCGGCGGAGGTCGGCAGGGACCGGCGCGCAGCCGAAGCGCGCGTCCCGGGCGTCAGCGACGCTGATCCGCGTCCGCGGGATCACCGCACCCGGCTCGAGGAAGCCGAGCGGCTCGTCGCCCCGATGGCGAGCGGCGCGACGCTCCAGGCGCCGCCGCATCACGTCCCGGCGCTCTTGCTCGAACGGCGCGAGCGCCTCGAGGCCGGCGAGGGCCGCGGGGGTCAGGACATCGGGGTAGGCCGCGGGGGTCAGGACATCGGGGTAGGCCTCGGCGACACCGGCGCGCAGCCGGAGGGGAAAGGGCACGCGCGCATCGTCGGCACGCGGCGGTCAGCGGTCCAATCAGTCGTTCCTGGGCGAGCGATCGACTGGAGCAATGGCCGATCTGTGCCGCGCGCTACACGTCGCGGGTCGCCGCCACGCTGGCGATCGCGTCGCGGGTCTCCGCCGACTGCTTGAGCATGCGGTCGAACGCCGCCTTGTCCATGGCGAGCAGCTCGACGGAGGTCTTGGCGCGGACGGTGGCGTTGCGGGGGGCGCCCGTCAGCAGCCCGACCTCGCCGAAGTACTCGCCGCTGCGCAGCGATTTCAGCACCTTGCCCTGGTGCACGACCTCCACATCGCCCTTCGCGACGAGGTAGAAGCGGTCGGTCGGATCGCCCTCCTTGACGATGGTCGCCCCGGGCTGGAAGCGGACCACCTCCATCGCGCTGGCGGTTTCGGCGATGACCTCGCCCGACGCCATCGGGAAGGTCTTCTTCGCGTGGCGGAGCTCCTCGATGTACCGCTCGGCGTGCAGGATCGCGGTCGTCGCGTCACCGACGGCGGTGGTGACCTGCCGGAACAGCTGGGCGCGACAGTCTCCCGCCGCGTACACCCCCGGGATGTTCGTGCGCATGTTCTGGTCGGTGATGATGTAGCCGCCCTCATCGTGCTCGATGTGCTCGTCCGTGAAGAGCTCGCGCCCGAGCGGCGTGAAGCCCACGAAGATGAACACGCCGTCCAGCGGGATGCGGCGCGTCGTGCCGTCCTGGACCACATCGATCCACTGGACGACGTTCTCGCCGCCGATCTCCTTCACGGTCGCCGGCGTGACCTTCTCGACCTTGTCCATCGTGAACAGGCGATCCTGGAGGATCGCCTGCGCGCGGAACTCGCTCCGCCGGTGCACGACGTGGAGCTTCTTGGCGAAGCGGGTCAGGAAGAGCCCCTCCTGGACGGCCGAATCCCCGCCGCCGACCACCGCGAGGTCCGAGCCCTTGAAGAAGGCCCCGTCACAGACGGCGCAGTACGACACGCCCTTGCCGTAGAACTCCTTCTCGCCGGGGACGCCGAGCTTCACCGGCTCGCCGCCGGCGGCGATGACCACCGCAAGGGCGTAGTGCACGGTGCCGTCCACCATCTCGATCCGCTTGCGATCGCCGTCGGTGGCGATCTTCTTCACGCCTTTGAGCTCGTGCTTCATGCCGAACTTCTCGGCGTGCTCGGCCATCTTCTCCGCCAGATCGCGGCCGGTCGTCGTGGCGAAACCGGGGTAATCCTCGACCAGATCCGTGTTCATGATTTCCCCGCCGAGCCCCTTCTGATCGAAGAGCATGTGGCTCATGTTGGCGCGCGCCGCGTAGAGCGCCGCCGTCAGGCCCGCGGGGCCACCGCCGATGATCACGACGTCGAATTCAGCCACTTCTGTCACTCACTCCCAGGAGTTGTTCTACCGCGGAGTAGGGGTCGGTCTCGCGTGAGGCCACCTTCGCCACGAGTGCGTCGAGGGCGGCCCCGCGGCGGTCGCCCAGGCGGCGCACGAGCTCGTCGCGGAGCAGCGTCTCGACCTCGCTGCGCGCGGCGCCGAGACGGCGCCGGTCGTGCTCGCCGCTCTCACGAGACCACGTGCGGTGCGCGTCGATCTCCTTGACCAGCCGCTCCACGCCCTCGCCGGTGGTCGCGGTCGTGCGCACGATGGGCGGCGTCCAGCCGGTGCGGCTCGCGCCCAGGCTCAGCATGTAGCGCAGGTCGCGGGCGGCCTCGTCCGCGCCCGGTCGGTCGGATTTGTTCACGACGAGCACGTCGGCGATCTCGATGATCCCCGCTTTGATGGCCTGGATGTCGTCCCCGAGCCCTGGGACGGTGACCAGGCAGACGGTGTCGACCAGACGGACGACGTCGACCTCCTCCTGGCCCACCCCGACGGTCTCCACCAGCACGACGCCGTAGCCGACCGCGTCGAGGACGGCGGCCATGCGGCCCGTCGCCCGCGCGAGCCCGCCGGTCTGACCGCGGGTCGCCATGCTCCGGATGAACAGGCCTTCGTCCAGGAACTGATCGCGCAGGCGGATGCGGTCGCCGAGGATCGCGCCGCCCGTGAACGGGCTCGAGGGATCGACGGCGACGACCGCGACCCGCTCGCCCGCGCGGCGGTAGGCGGCGACCAGCGCCGCGACAAGAGTGCTCTTCCCGCTCCCGGGCGGGCCGGTAATCCCGATCGTCCGCGCCTTGCCGGCGCGGGTGTACGTGGTCCGCAGCACCGGGGCGGCCGCCGGATCGTCGTTCTCCACCATGGTGAGCAAACGTGCGAGAGACCGCCGATCTTCCCCAGCCCGCGCGAGAAGATCAGTGGCGCCGGCGGCCAACCGCCTCCCGCAGGTAGGTCGTGATCTCATCGAATGTCGCGCCGGGCGGGAAGATCCGGTCCACGCCCCGCTCCTTCAGGAAGGGCAGGTCGGCGTCCGGGATGATCCCGCCGCCGAAGAGCAGCACGTCCTTGAGGCCTTTCTGCTTCATGAGCTCGGCGATCCGCGGGAACAGGTGGTTGTGCGCTCCGGAGAGGATCGACAGCCCCACGGCGTCGACGTCCTCCTGCAGCGCCGTTTCGACCACCTGCTCGGGCGTCTGGTGGACCCCCGTGTAGATGACCTCCATGCCCGCGTCGCGCAGCGCGCGGGCGACCACCTTGGCGCCGCGATCATGCCCGTCAAGCCCGGCTTTCGCCACGACGACGCGGATGGGACTCGGCTGAACGCCCACTGTCATGTCTTCAGTCTAGCGGCGACGAGCTCGAGGACATCGACGGGCTTCACCTGCTCGGCGAGGCCCTTCGCGCCGACGCCCTCCTCGAGCATGATCAGGCAGTACGGGCATCCGGAGGCCACGGCGTTCGCCCCGGCGTCGGCCATCATCAGCTGTTCGACCCGGCGGTGGTTCACGCGCTGGCCCATCTTTTCTTCCATCCACATGCGCCCGCCGCCCGCGCCGCAGCAGAAACCGCGCTCGCGGTGGTGCGGCTTGATCTCGACCCGCTCGACGCCCGGGATCGCGTCGAGCACCGCGCGCGGCCCCTCGTACTGCCCGTTGTGGCGGCCGAGGTAGCACGGGTCGTGGTAGGCGACCTTCGCGGCCTCACCGTCGCCCACCGTGATCTTCTTCTCGTCGATGAGCTTGCGCACCAGCTCGAGCGCGTGGACCACCTCGTACTTGCCCCCCAGCTGCGGGTACTCGTTCGCGATGGTGTTGAAGCAGTGGGGGCAGGAGGTGATGACCTTCTTCACGCCGTAGGTCTTGAACGTGTCGATGTTCGCCTGCGCCTGCGTCTGCCAGAGGTACTCGTTGCCGATGCGGCGAGCGGGGTCGCCGTTGCAGGTCTCCTCCTTGCCGAGGATCGCGAAAGAAAGGTCGGCGGTCTTGAGAATTGTCACGAGCGCGCGGGCGACGCGCTGATTGCGGCGGTCGAACGACCCCGCGCAGCCGACGAAGTACAGGTACTCGGCATCGGGCTTCTCCGCGAAGGTCGGGATCTCGAGGCCCTCCGCCCAATCGGCGCGGGTGTCGGGAGGGGAGCCCCACGGGTTGCCGGCGCGCTCGATGTTGGTGAGCGCCTTCTGCGCCTCCGGCGGCGCCGACGACTCCATCATCGTCAGGTAGCGGCGCATGTCGACGATCTTGTCGACGTGCTCGATCGTGACCGGGCACGCCTCGACGCAGGCGGCGCACGTCGTGCACGACCAGAGCTCCTCCTCCTTGGTGTCGTGCTGGTGCGCGGGCGCGGTCCCCGTGGCGGTCTTGTCCGCGAGGAGCGCGGCTCCCTCGGCGAGGAGGAGGTCGCGGAGATCGAGGACGATCTTCTGCGGGTCGAGCGGCTTGCCCGTGGCCTTCGCGGGGCAGCTGTCGGAGCAGCGTCCGCACTCGGTGCAGGTGAAGCCGTCGAGGTGCTGCTTCCAGGTGAGGTCCCGCAGCGTCGCGACCCCGAACGACTCCTGCTCCTCGATGTTCTCGATCATCGCGAGCGCGCCGCGCGGGCGGGTCGAGCGGAAGAACACGTTCGGCAGCGTCGTGATCACGTGCATGTGCTTGGTGCGCGGCAGCCACGCCGCGAAGAAGAACGTCGTGAGGAGGTGCGTCCAGTAGCCGCCCGCGAGCACGAGCCCGGCGGCGCTCCCCGGCACGAGCGGCGCGAGAGCCACGCCGACCGGAGGACGCGCGGCGTCGTGCGCGAAGGCGTCGGCGGCCACCGCCCCCGCTTCCATCGCGAAGAGGCCCGCGATGAGCAGGGCGATGAGCCCGAGGATCACGTAGCCCTGGCCGGCCACGTGCATGTTGGGCGGGGCGAAGAACAGGCGGCGGATCGCCGCGACCGCGATCGAGACGAGCACGAGCAGCGAGAGGACGTCGAGCATCCACGCGAACGCGGCGCTCGTCGCACCGGGCGCGTGCCACCCCGTGAGCCCGGAGAGGATGAGCTCGCCACCCGCGGCGGCGATGACCAGGAATCCCCAGAAGATGAGCGCGTGCGCGATGCCCCGCACGGCGTAGGGCCGCTTGAACAGCTTCCGCTGCCCCAGAAAGAGGGTGATCTCATCGCGGATCCGCTGGGGCAGGTTCCGCCAGCGCTCGGGGTCGGCGCGGCCCACCCGAAGCAGGCGGTACACCCGGAGCAGGTACCAGACTCCGGCGCCGAAGCCCGCGACGGTGAGGAGCGCGAGGACGATCTGCCCGGGGCCCGCGGTGGGAGCGATCACGAGGGGAAGGTAGCGCTCCCGGGGATCACTCCGCAGCCGCAACGAACGGCGCGCACGTCACTCCATCGGGGAAACGAAGCGGCCTCCATGGCGCGCTTATCCTGCGGCGAGCGCGGGAGGTGACGTGGTTTGACGCACTCGGTGCTCGTGCTCGGCGCGGGCTTCGGCGAACTGGAGGCCTCGGCCCGCCTCGTGGAACTGCTCGGCGACGAGGTTCGGATCACCCTCATCGACCGCTCCGATTCGTTCGTCTTCGGGTTCACCAAGCTCGAGATCATGTTCGCGCGGCGCACGCGCGATGCCGTGCGCCTGCGCTACCGGGACATGGTGGACACCGGCGTTCGCTTCCTGCAGGAGACGATTACCTCGATCGACCCGGTCGCCCGCCGCGTCGTGACGGACCAGGGCGACCACCGGGCGGACCTGCTCGTCGTCGCCCTCGGTGCCGATTACGACCTCGACGCGACGCCCGGGCTCCGCGAAGCAGGCTTCGAGTTCTACTCCGTCGATGGAGCCGAACGCCTCCGCTCGCGGATCGACACGTTCAGCGCCGGAACCGCGATCGTGGGCGTGTGCGGCGCGCCGTTCAAGTGCCCGCCCGCGCCGAGCGAAGCCGCATTCCTGCTCGACGACCATCTGCGCGCTCGCGGCTCGCGCGAGCGGGTGCGGATCCAGGTCGTGATCCCGTTCGGCGTCCCCATCCCGCCATCGCCTGACACGTCATCGGCGATCCTCGCGCGCTTCGCCGATCGAGGCATCGAGTTCGTCCGCGGCCGGCGCGTAGCGGTGCTCGATCCACGCACGCGCGAGGCCGTGCTCGACGACGGTTCGCGCCTGCCATTCGACCTGTTCCTCGGCGTTCCGGTTCACCGCGTCCCCGCCGTGGTCGCGGAATCCGGGCTGGCCGAGAACGGCTGGATCCCGGTCGAGCCGCGTAGCGCAGCGACGCGCTTCGAGGGCGTCTATGCCCTCGGCCACGTCACCAGCGTCGGCACCCCGAAGGCCGGCGTCTTCGCGGAGCGCGCCGCACGCGCGATGGCCGACCAGGTGGCGGCGCGCCTGCGCGGGATGCCCATCCCGCCGGGATACGACGGCACGGGGGCGTGCTGGATCGAGTTCGGCGGACACGAAGTGGCCCGCGTGGACGTCGACTTCTTCGCGGTACCGGGACGCCCCACGGGGACCTTCACCGCGCCATCCGCAGCCACCGCCGCCGAGAAGGCGTCGTTCGCTGCGACGCGAGCCGCAAGGTGGTTCGGACCGGGCGCCGCTCTGCGCTGATTTGCCCCGCGGCCGGCGAGAGTGCATGGGAGTCGAACCCACCATGGAGCGTGCGACGCCCCATCAGCGGTTTTGAAGACCGTGGCCTGCACCGGCAGACAGGCACTCTCGAAGCGCCGCTCGGACGAGTCGAGCGTACCGCGCGCGCGGCGCCCGCGCGCCGCCGG
>VGPA01000066.1 GCA_016875665.1 Chloroflexota bacterium
ACGGCCCGCCGGTTGCGCTCGAGCCGCTCGTCGACGAGCGCGACGATGTCGTCGAGCGTGTCGGACCGCAGTCCCCGCTGCTTCGCGATCGAGCGGACGAGGCAGTCCACGCGCTCGACATGGGCGGCGCCGCCGAAGAGCTCGCGGGCGGCCGACGAGGGCGCCCGCAGGCTCTCGGCCGCCGCGGCGTACTTCTCGAACGGCACCAGGTCCTCGTCGTCGGCGCCCAGACTCGCGCACAGCCGCCGCACCCAGTCGTAGACCGCGCGCGACGCGTCGAGGTCCGCGTGGACCGCGTCGCGGATCGAGATCATCTCCTCGCGCTTGACGCAGCGGTAGTTGCCGGCC
This sequence comes from Chloroflexota bacterium, assembly GCA_016875665.1. Taxonomy (GTDB): domain Bacteria; phylum Chloroflexota; class Limnocylindria; order P2-11E; family P2-11E; genus SHYN01. The sequence goes on from VGPA01000066.1 coordinate 349, forward strand.
ATCAGCATCGGCCACTTCGCCAGCGGCACGAACAGCGACTGGTGGACCTTGAGCTTGACCGGGATCTCGATCGGCCCGTCACCTGGATCGAAGCGCGTCGCCTCGATGTCCGACTCGAGCTGCCGCAGGATCGCCGTGGACCCTTCGCTCTCGAATCGCGCTGCTTTGAAGTTGGTGGGCAGTCCCACCTGCAGCACGTTCTTCGGTTGATCCGGCGGGCGGAAGGCCTGCGGGTCCGGGCTCGCCAGCGTCACGCGCGCGGGATCGAAGTCCGTCCAGACGGCGGGGTCGGCGTAGCAGGTCTCGAGTCCGTCGGTCGCGAGACCGGGGATCCGCTTCAAGAACGGCGGCGGCGGCATGTTCATGATCGCCAGACACGGCTTGCCGGAACGGGCGACGCGGCCCGTCAGATCACGGACCCCCGCCGCCGCGTAGTGGGCTTCCTGCATGCCGAGAACGATCAGATCGAACTCCGCGGGATCGACGTGGGCGGGCGCGGCGGCGGTCAACTTGCCCCGCAGATCCTTCGACGAGACGTCGACCGGCGCAGGGCGGCCCTTGATCGGCGTCCGCACGACGGTGCCTTCGCGATTGATCATCTCGGCGGTCGGGGGCGTGCACACGAGCGTGACCGCGTGCCCGGCCATCAGCAGCTTCGTGCCGAGCAGCGAGCCGTACGACGCGCCCAGAATCAGGACGCTGTATGCCGCAGGGCGAGTACTCATGCCGATCACCGTAGCGGGCTGCGGTCAGTCCGGCGGCTGCCCGAGTGAACTGAATCGGGCGGCCCAGTGTGCTGCGGTGACAGGCGGCCGAGGTACTCGATCGCCACCGGGCGCGCGTCGTCGTGACGCGGCCTAGTAGTAGCCGGGGTCGCGGTACGTGCCGAAGACTTCCTTGAGCACAGCCACCTGCTCGCCGACGGTGGCGGACGAGCGCGCGCACTCCAGGAACGCGGGCATCAGCTCGCCGCCCGAGACCGCGGCGGCCCGGAGCGCGTCGAGCGAGGCGCGCCAGCGTCCCGCATCGCGCGACGCCCGCAGCGCACGTAAGCGCTCGACCTGACGAGCCTCGACGGCAGGATCGGGCGCGAGCGTGGGGATGCCGCCCCCGCGCCCGTCCTCGTACGCGTTGACCCCGACGATGAGCCGCTCCTTCCGCTCGACCTGCTGCTGGAAGCGGAACGCCGACTCGACGATCTCGCGCTGCGGGTAGCCGCGCTCGATCGCCTCGACCATGCCGCCCATGCCCTCGATCTCGCGGAGGTGGCGGTGGAACCCTTCCTCCATCCGGTTCGTGAGCGCCTCCAGGTAGTAGGACCCGCCGAGCGGGTCGACCGTGTCCGCCACGCCCGTCTCCGCGGCAATGATCTGCTGCGTCCGGAGCGCGAGCGTGACCGCCTCCTCCGTGGGCAGCGCGTACGTCTCGTCGAGCGAGTTGGTGTGCAGCGACTGCGTGCCGCCGAGCACGGCGGCCAGCGCCTGGAGCGCCACGCGCACGACGTTGTTGTACGGCTGCTGCGCGGTGAGAGACACGCCCGCGGTTTGCGCGTGCGTGCGCAGCACGAGCGCGCGCTCGTTGGTGGGCTTGTAACGCTCGCGCATCTCGCGCGCCCAGATCCGCCGGGCGGCACGGAACTTCGCGATCTCCTCGAAGAAGTCGCTGTGCACGTCGAAGAAGAACGAGATGCGCGGCACGAACTCGTTCGGATCGAGCCCGGCTTCCACGCCCCACTTCACGTACTCGAGCCCGTCGATGAGCGTGAACGCGAGCTCCTGCAGCGCGGAGGCCCCCGCCTCGCGGATGTGGTAGCCGGAGACCGCGATGGTGTTCCACTTGGGCACGGCGGTCGAGCCGAAGCGGAAGGTGTCGACGACCAGCCGCATCGCCGGCCGCACCGGGACGATCCACTCGCGCTGCGCGATGTACTCCTTGAGGCAGTCGTTCTGCAGCGTGCCGCCGAGGCGGTCGAGCGGGATCCCCCGGCGCTCGGCCACCACGAGGTAATAGGCCCAGATGATCGACGCGGGCGCGTTGATGGTCATGGACGTCGTGATGTCGCCGAGCGGGATCTGGGCGAACAGCTCCTCCATGTCCTCGAGGCACGACACCGCGACGCCCTCACGCCCCACCTCGCCGGCGGACAGCGGGTCGTCCGCGTCGCGTCCCATCAAGGTCGGCATGTCGAACGCGGTGGAGAGCCCGTTCACGCCGTGCTTGAGCAGGTAGCGGAAGCGCTCGTTCGTGTGCGCGGCCGAGCCGAAGCCGGCGAACTGGCGCATCGTCCACAGGCGGCCGCGGTACATCGTGGCCTGCGCGCCGCGCGTGTACGGGAACGCGCCGGGACGACCGAGGTCGCGCTGGGGGTCCATCTCCGAGAGGTCCTCGGGCGTGTAGAGCGGCGCGACCTCCTCGCCCGAGAGCGTGGTGAAGTGCTCACGGCGCTCGGGGTGCTTCTTCACCGCGGGGCCGTACGTCTCCTCGAGCCAGCGCCGCTTCGGATCCGTCATCCCTTGAGCAGTCCTTCCGCGATCACGAGGTGCATGATCTCGCTCGTGCCCTCGTAGAGCTCGGTGATCTTCGCGTCCCGGTAGTGGCGCTCAGCCGGATACTCACGGATGTAGCCGTAGCCACCGTGGATCTGCACGCACTCGGTCGCGGCACGCACCGCCGCGGCCGAGGCGGCCAGTTTGGCCATCGCGGCCTGGGTCGTGTACGGGCGCTTGGCGTCCTTCAGGGCGGCGGCGCGCCAGGTCAGGAGGCGCGCCGCGTCGATGTCGGTGGCCATCTCGGCCAGCTTCCACTGGATCGCCTGGAATTCGCTGATCGGACGGTCGAACGCCGTGCGCTGCCGGGCGTAGTCGAGCGCGTCCTCGAGCGAGGCGCGCGCGATGCCGACCGCCTGGGCGGCGATGCCGACGCGCCCGCCGTCCAGCGCGTGCAGCGCCGCCCGGAAGGCGGAGCCCGGCGCGACGAGCAGCGACTCGGGTCCGACGCGGCAGTCGGCGAAGTGCAGCTGTGCCGTGTCGGAGCCGCGGATGCCGAGCTTGTGCTCGAGCTTGCCCACGGTGAACCCGGGCGTGCCCTTGTCCACCACGAAGCAGGCGATGCCCTTGTGCCCGGCGGCCGGGTCGGTCTGCGCGAGGAGCACGGCCACGTGGCCGCTCGCGCCGTTGGTGATGAAGTTCTTGGTCCCGTTCAACACCCAGCCGTCGCCGTCCCGCCGCGCGGTCGTGCGCATGGCTTTGGCGTCGCTCCCGCTGCCCGGCTCGGACAGCGCGAAGCAGCCCAGCCTGGTGCCCTGGGCGAGCGGCGTGAGCCAGCGCTCGCGCTGCGCGTCGGTGCCGTGCTCGAGCAGCACGGCGCACACCAGGGACGAATGGGCGCTGATGATCACCGCGGTCGACGCGCAGGCGCGCGCGATCTCCTCGATCACGAGCGCGTAGGAGACGGCGTCGAGACCCGCACCGCCCCAACGCTCCGGGACGAACACGCCGAAGAAGCCGATCCGGCCCAGCTCGCTCAGCACGTCCGCGGGAACGGCGCCCTCCTCGTCGATCCGCGCGGCGATCGGCAGGAGCCGCTCGCGCGCGAACTCGCGCGCGGTGTCGCGCGCAGCCTGCTGCGCCTCGTTGAGCACCAGCCCGCCGGCGCTGTCCGCCACCGCGAGCGTCACGACGCGCCGCCGAGGATGCGCCGGCGCACGTGCTCGCGGTAGGAGGAGATCTCGTCCGCGAGCCCGCGGAGCTCCTCCATGCGCGCGAGCGTCGCGGCGAGATGCGCGTCGAGCAGCTCGACCAGGCGCGGCAGGAGGTCGCGGTTGGAGCGGTGCTGCGCGTAGATGTCACCCAGCTCGTGCATCTCCTCGAGCGACAGCCCGAGCGCCTTCAGCCGCTGGATGAACCGGAGGCGGCGCAGGTCCTCGTCGCCGTAGACGCGGGCCCCGCCGTCCGTGCGGCGCGGCGTGTCGAGCAGGCCCCGCTCCTCGTAGTAGCGGATGGTCCGTTCGGTGAGCCCGAGCCGCTGCGCCAGCTCGCCGATGCGGAGCAGGCGCGGGGCTTCCGCCGCTGTGCCGCTGGTCATCTCGCCAGTTTACGTCCACTGGCGACGCGCGGGTGCCCGGCTTATCCGCCGATGTAGGACATCTCCACGCGCTGCCGGTCCTTGGTCTCGGATGTGCGCAGCTCGGAGTAGCGGTCGGTCCGGGCCGACCACACTCCTTCTATTGCGGCGCGCAGCGCCTCCTCCGACGCGCCGCTGCGCACCAGCGCCCGCAGGTCGGTGCCCGCGGACGCGAAGAGGCAGGTATAGAGCGAGCCTTCGGCGGAAAGCCTGGCCCGCGTGCAGGCGGAGCAGAACGGCTGCGTCACCGAGGAGATCACGCCGATCTCCCCCGCCCCGTCCTTGTACCGCCAGCGCTCGGCGACCTCACCGGGGTAGTCCGCGTCGACCGGCTCGATCGGCCATTCCTTGCCGATGCGCGCGAGGATCTCGCGCTCGGAGACGACGTCGTCCAGGCGCCAGCCGTTCGTATGCCCCACGTCCATGTACTCGATGAAGCGGAGGATCTTGCCGGTGCCGCGGAAGTGGGCGGCCATGGGCACGACGCTGTCCTCGTTGAGGCCCCGCCGGACGACCATGTTCACCTTGATCGGCCGGAGCCCCGCCGCGTCCGCGGCGGCGATGCCGGCGAGCACGCTCGACACCGGGAAGTCCACGTCGTTGGTCTTGCGGAAGGTCGCCTCGTCCAGCGAGTCGAGGCTCACGGTGATGCGCTTGAGGCCGGCCTCGCGCAGCGGCTTCGCGAGCGACACCAGGAGCGAGCCGTTGGTGGTGAGCGTGAGGTCGAGGTCGGGGATCTCCGCGAGCATCCGCACGAGCACGGGCAGATCGCGGCGCAGGAGCGGCTCCCCGCCGGTCAGGCGGATCTTCCGCACGCCGAGCGACGCGAACGCGCGCGCGAGGCGCGTGAGCTCCTCGAACGTGAGCAGCGCCGAGCGCTCGAGGAACTGGTACCCGCGGCCGTAGATCGCCTTCGGCATGCAGTAGACGCAGCGGAAGTTGCAGCGGTCGGTCACGGAGATCCGCAGGTCGCGCAGCGGCCGGTTCATCGTGTCGCGCACGTCGCTCACCGCGCCACCGCCACGCGCAGGCGCTCCACCACCCGCGGCAGCGCCGCGAGGAAGCGGTCGACGTCGGCCTCGGTGGTGCCGCGGCCCACGGTCACGCGCAGCGAGCCGACGGCCGTGCCGCGGTCGAGGCCCATCGCGAGCAGCACGTGCGAGGGCTCCGTGTGGCCCGCGGTGCAGGCGGAGCCGCTCGAAACGGCGAAGCCCTCGACGTCCATGGCCATCACCAGCTGGTCGCCGCGCACGCCGCGAAAGCAGAAGGAGGCGTGGTTGGGTAGGCGGTCCGAGGGATGGCCGGTCACGAGCGTGTCGGGCACGGAAGCCGGGACGCGGGCGAGCAGGCGATCGCGCAGGCGGCGCTGCCTCACCGCTTCGCGATCGCGGCGCTCGGCGGCGATCCGCATCGCGGCGCCGAGTCCGGCGATGCCCGCCACGTTCTCGGTGCCCGCCCGCAGCCCGCGCTCCTGGCCGCCCCCGGTCTGGACCGTCGCGAGCGGGGTACCCCGCCGGACGTACAGCGCACCGACGCCCTTGGGCCCGTAGACCTTGTGCGCGTTGATCGAGGCGAGATCGACGGGCAGCGCGCGCACGTCGAACACGACGGCGCCCGCGGTCTGCACCGCGTCCGTGTGGAACACCACGCCGCGCGCCCGGCACACGGCACCGAGCTCCGCGAGCGGCTGGATGGTGCCGACCTCGTTGCTCGCGTGCATGACGGAGGCGACCGCGGTGCGCTCGTCGATGGCGACGGCGAGCGCGGCGGCGGTCACCTCGCCGTCCGCGTCCACGGGTACCACCGCGAGCCGCGCGCCCTCGCGCGCGAGGTCGCGCGCCGTGTCGAGCACCGCGTGATGCTCGATCGCGGACACCGCCAGGCCGTCGCGCTCAGGACGGCGGGCGCGCAGTGCTCCGCGCAACGCGAGGTTGTCGGCTTCGGTTCCGCCGGCGGTGAAGAGGATTTCGGACGGGTCCGCGCCGATCGCGGCGGCCACTTCATCGCGGGCGCGGTCGACGATGCGGCGGGCGGCGCGTCCGGCGGCATGCACGCTCGACGGGTTGCCCCAGGCGTCCCGGAGCGCCGCCGCCATCAGGTCGGCCACCTCCGGCTCGAGCGGCGTGGTCGCGGCGTGGTCCAGGTAGGTGATCGCCATGAACGACCAGTGTCTCACGCCCAAGCCCCGTTGCCGCGGCGCTCAGATCACCCCAGGCGCTCGCGGACCGCCTTCACGATGGTCTCGTGGTCGGGAAAGCCGCCCTCGCGGGCCATCGAGTGGACGAGGTCCCCGTTGACCGAGACGTCGAACGTCCCGTCCATCCACGGCAGGATCTCGATCGACGTGAGGTCGTGCCCGAACGTGACCATCAGCTTCTCGGCGAGCGCGACGGTCTGCGGCTCGTAGCCGCACTCCGCGCAGTAGGTGATCTTGACCTTCGCCGGCACGGCCTAGTGGTTCCCCGGATCGCGCACGCGGTCGCCCTGCTGGGGAGCCCGCGCCACCGCGTCGCGGATGGCCATGACCAACTGACGGTCGGCCCACGGCTTGATGTCGCTGCGCGCCTTGGTCAGGGCCGCCTGCAGCTCCATGCGGACGCTCTCGGGGAGCTTGTCCATCGAGTCGCTTGCCGAGCCGTACTCCTTCTTGGACGCGTAGACGGCGAGCCGGTCCGTTTCGCGCTTCTCGGTCACCGACGTCGGGCGCTCGATGAACACGCCGACCTCGTTCCACTTCTCGTCGAAGAACGCAAGCACCGGGATCGACTCATGGCGGCCGTGGTTGAGGTAGCGCTCCATGAGGTCCATGTTCTTGTCCTTGAGGAAGCAGCGGACGTCGAGCGTGCCGACCTCGCGTGCGAGCACGCCCAGCACCGGCAGGTTGGCGATGACGTCGCCGCGCCAGTCCTCGACGAGGACCATG